>CACZQG010000310.1 GCA_902783235.1 uncultured Ruminococcus sp. | reverse complement strand
GCTTCATGGTGCTCGAACCGCAGATATTTGATTATCTTAATGATGATCCCAATCTTGTTTTTGAAAGAGCTCCTCTTGAAAGTGTTGCAAATGACGGACAGCTTTCTGCATTTAAGCATAATGGCTTCTGGCAGTGTATGGATACAATGAGAGACAGGATCATTCTTAATGATATGATCGAGAATAATAATGCTCCTTGGATGGTGTGGGAAAATGAATAAAGATTTTTGGCATGGGAAAAGTGTGCTTATTACCGGAAATACCGGTTTCAAAGGTTCATGGATATCGCAGATACTTTTGAGTTCGGGCGCAGATGTTCACGGATATGCGCTGGAAAACAATGATAATGACAGCATATTCAATGCTATAGAGCTTGATAAGAATATGGACTGTAATTACGGTGATATATGTGATGAAGAAAAACTTGCCGGTCTTATAGAACGTATAAAACCGGAGATAGTATTTCATTTGGCGGCACAGCCTATCGTTCGTCTGTCATATGTTGAACCGATATATACATACAAGACAAATGTTATCGGAACGGCAGTATTGCTTAATTGTTTAAGAAAATGCGATAAATTAAGATCAGTAGTAAATATAACCACCGACAAGGTATATGAAAACGGTAATAATGATGCGTTTTTCTCGGAAAAAGACAAACTCGGCGGATATGATCCATATGCTTCGAGCAAAGCTTGTTCCGAGATAGTCACATCTTCTTTTATGAGATCATTTTTTGATCCGCAAAAATTCGGCGTTACTCATAGTACAGCGATAGCAACAGCAAGAGCGGGCAATGTTATAGGCGGCGGAGATGTGTCTCCCGACAGGATAATCCCGGACTGCATAAGGGCTGTAAAGAACAAAAGCAGTGTAACTTTGCGAAACCCTATGTCTATACGTCCGTGGCAGAATGTTCTTGAACCGCTGTCATTATATATAACGCTTGCAGAAAAACTTTATGATTCCGGAGTAAAGTATAACGGTGCATATAATGTAGGTCCAAGTCTCAGCGATTGCCTTACGGTCGTTGAGATAGTAAAGCTTATGAAGTCGTATATACCGGAACTTGAATATAATATTTCTGATAGTGCAGTCAAAGAAGAGCCTCACGAAGATGCGGTATTAACACTTAATACCGGAAAGATATACCAGCTTCTCGATTTTTCAAATAAATTGGATATAAATGATGCAGTAAAAAATACTGCTCTTTGGTATAAAGCACAGATGAACGGTGAGGATATGAAAGACGTTACTGAAAAAATGATACAGGATTATTTTACAAAGGATCGATGATCTTTATCCAAAAGGAGAATAAGTATAGAGTATGAATATAACAAAAACCAAAATAGAAGGCTGCTATATTATTGAACGTGATTTTTTCAGTGATGAAAGAGGCTATTTTTCCAGAGCTTTTTGCAAAAAAAATTTGGAAGAAAACGGAATGAACGCAGAGTTTATACAATCTAATATTTCAGCAAATAACAGTATATATACTCTTAGAGGATTACATTCACAGTCAGCGCCATATGCTGAGGACAAGCTTGTTATGTGTACAAGAGGAAAGGTAATGGATGTTTGCGTAGATGTAAGACCGGATTCTGAGACATACAAGCAATATGTTGCAGCTGAATTAAGTGAAGAAAACGGAAAATGTTTATACATTCCTAAAGGCTGTGCTCATGGTTACCTTACACTTGAAGCTGATTCGCAGGTATTGTATTATGTTACACATGAATACACTCCTAACAGCGAGCAGTGTTATAGTTATGATGACCCGGCATTTGCTATTGACTGGGGTGTAGATAAGCAAAAACTGGTAATATCAGATAAAGACAGAAATCATAAATGGATCGGGTAATGCCATGAATGTATTGATAAACGGAGCTTCCGGATATATAGGGTATCATCTTACTAATGAATTGCTTTCTTGTGGGCATAAGGTATATGCTGTGTGCAGAAATTCAGAAGGATACCTTAATAATATTACTAAGAATGATAAACTGATCATTATAAAAACTTCTCAGGAAGAGCTTGAAGATAAAATTTCAGATATACATATTGATGTATGGTATCACTTGATATGGGATGGTTCTCTCGGAGAAAAGAGAACAGACCCCATACTTCAGTTGTCGAATGTTGCCATGTGTGTGAACGCTTTAAAAACGGCAGAGCGTATCGGCTGCAAAAAGATCATTTTTACCGGAACTGTATATGAAAATTTTGCCGACAGCATAGTTTCGGATCCTGAAAAGAATAAGCACGCATTTTATATAATTTCTAAAAAGCAGGCGCATGAATTAACTTTACAGATGTCAAAGGATATGAAAATAAAGTACATTTGGGTACAGTTCTGCCATCCTGCCGGTAAATATATGAATAAGAATCAGCTTATTCCTTATGCTGTAAATGCTTTTGTCAATGATGATGAAACAGCGTTTGGAAAATGCGATAATTATTTTGATATTTTTGCTGTTGAGTATCTGGCCGAAGCTTTAAGAGAACTTGGTGAAAAAAATACTTCTAAAAGTATGTATTATATCGGAAGCGGTGCATCTAAAAAATTGCATGAGTATATTGAAAAAGCGGCCGAAATATGTGACTATTCTCTTTCGATAGGTTTTGGAAAAAAAACAGATGATAAGCTTATCTTCAACAACGATTGGTTTGATACTATTGATCTTGAAAGAGATACAGGCTTGAAATATACATATAGTTATGAAAATATAGTGCAAAATATAAAAGACTCTTTATCGTATGATCAATAAGCAGATTCATTATGTTTTCCAAATGATCATATTTAATAAAACTGTGGCAAGCTTTTGAAACAGCTTGTCTTTTCAATGAAATGGTCTCCGTTTTATTATAAGCGTGAGGCATAAGCTATAAATTATACCAGGAGTAAAAAAATGAGGATTCTTCATATAGCAGCGCACGTTGGCGGAGGTATCGGCTCAACCTATATTGGCTTGAAGACCGGCGGAGAACAGCATCGTATTCTTTTGCTTGAAAAGCCGTTGGATACGGTTACTTTATCAAGGGTAAAAGAGGCTGGATTTGAAATCATACTTGATGCAGACAGGGAGCAGATAGTTGAAGAACTTGAAGCAGCAGATATAGTTGTCATTAACTGGACACATCATCCAGCCATGACTAAATTTTTAATTGAATTCCCCAAAATACCAATACGAAGCATACTTTGGTGTCATGTAAGCGGGAATTATTACCCGATAGTTCCTGCTGATTTTGTAAAGCATTTTGATCAGGTCATGTTTGCAACGCCGTTCAGTTTAAAGCTTCCACAATTCCGTGCGTTAGGTGATGATTACATAAATGAGCATTTCCATGTTGTATATGGATTGAATGATTTGTCTCGTTTTGGAAAGATAGAACGTAAGGAACATGATGAATTCCGGATAGGATATGTAGGAACATTAGGCTTTTGTAAATTAAATCCTGATTTTGCAGATTATTGTTCAGCGATAGACATAACTGATGCAAAATTTGTTATGGCAGGTAATGCGGCAAATCAGGAGCAGATAATGATGCGCTATAAGCAAAATAGCGGCAAGAACGAGTTCCTTTTTTTAGGTCAGGTAAAGGATGTTCCGGCAGTTCTTTCTGAACTTGATGTATTTGGGTATTTGTTGAATCCACAGCATTTTGGAGCAACAGAAAATGCGCTGCTTGAAGCAATGGCAGCCGGATTGCCTGTTGTTGCTTTGGAACAATGTGTTGAAAAGTATATAATAAAAAATAAAGAGACTGGTCTTTTAGTAAAGTCACCAAGTGAATACAGACAAGCTATCCGATATCTTTACGATAATCCTGAGAAAGCTATGGAAATAGGAGTGAATGCACGAGAAAAGACGTTAGAACAATATGATATTGAGAAAAACAGGCAAAGGTTTGCAAAAACGTGTGAACGTGCTGAGAAATATGAAAAAAAGATACATACTTTCGATGATTTCTTTAAAGGAGAACCGTCAAAATGGTTTTTGTCTTGTGTAGGACAGGAAGAGAGAAAATATTTTGAAGATGATCGTTTAGATGAACTCGGAAAGATTTTTTATGAACCTACAAAAGGTTCTCCGACACACTATCATGATTACTATCAGGACGATAATAGATTATCAGATTGGGCAGATAGCCTGAAAAATAAAAAATAAAGAAGGTAACAAAAATGGCTGAAAAAGGAATAAAAGGGAACACAGACAGAATAAAACTTGAAGAACATATACCATTAGACACGCCTCTTCATGTTTTTCTTGATGCTTCCAGTGTATGTAATTTCCATTGTTCATTTTGTCCGCATGGAAATGGAGAAGCTGCTAAAGTAATGCCGCAAACGATAATGCCGGTCGAGTTAGCAAAAAAATGTATTGATGATATGACCGAATTTCCACAGAAAATAAAGAGGATCTCATTTTTTGATCATGGGGAACCGCTTGTTAATTCAAATTTAGAAGAAATCATTTCTTATGCCAAAAACAAAAATATATCAGATTATTTATGTATAACAACAAACGCTTCTCTTTTGACATATGAAAGAGCGGAAAAGATTATTAATGCTGGACTAAATCGTATTGATATTTCAATTTATGGATTAAGTAATAAAACATATCGTGAATTTTCCCATAATCAAATGGACTTTGAAAAATTGGTAAAACAAATAAGTGATTGTTATGATTTGATGAAAAGTGGAGAAATTGTAATAAAAATCACAGATGCAGCGCTTGAAAATCAAGAAGATTATGAAAAATTTTATAATATTTTTTCTCCTATATGTGATAAAATCTGTATTGAGCATGCGGTTCCATTTTGGTATGATTTGGATTTAAAAATTGATTATGATGAAAAGGATATTTACGGAAATCCTGTTGTTTATAAGGAAATTTGTCCTGTACCTTTTTATGCATTATCTATTCAAGCTAATGGACTTATAACACCATGTTGTAGTGATTGGAAAAATATTTTAGTGTTAGGTGATGCAAATAAAGAATCTATTTTTTCAGTTTGGAATGGAATGAATCATAAAGAATTGTGCAAAACCTTACTTAAAAATGGCAATAAAAGTGTTGAACCATGCAATAGATGCAGATTTCATGAGCTTGTTGCTATGGATAATATTGACGAGTACCGTGATGTATTGCTTAAACGAATGGAGGAGTAAATGCTTTACAGGGAATATGGAACTACCGGTAAAAAAATATCATTGATTGGAATGGGCACGGTTAGATTACAACCAGATAAAGCTAGCTTTTCTAAAAATGTTGCTCTTGTGCTTAAAGCAATTGAATTAGGTATTAATTTTTTTGATACAGCTTCTACATATGCCGCTGGCACAGCTGAAAAAGTTATGGGAGAAGCTATAAAACAATACGGTAAACATGATTTATATGTAACTAATAAAACAATGCTAAGCATGGATCCTACTGCCGATGATGTGCTTAGAAGAATTGATACGGCTATTTCTAATTTGAATGTTGATAAAATTGATTTTTTTCATATGTGGAGTGTGCTGACATTAGATCAGTATAAAAAAATAATAGCTCCCGGCGGTCCATATGAAGGTGCCCTTAAAGCTAAAGAACAAGGACTTATTGATCATATTTGTTTTTCTGCTCATTGCAGCGGTGAGGAACTTGTACAGATACTTAATGATGAAAGATTTGAAGGAGTTATTCTTGGATTTAATGCACTTAATTATCGACATAGATTAAGCGGAATAAAAGCAGCAGGCGAGCATGGTCTGGGTGTTGCAATAATGAATCCTTTAGGAGGAGGGATGATACCAAGAAATCCTGACTATTTTTCTGCTTTGAAGCAAGGCGGAGAAAGTGTTGTCGAAGGTGCGATCCGTTTTGTAGCTTCTCATAAAGAAGTTACATCTCTTTTAATAGGCGTAAATGAAGAACGTGACCTTTTAGAAGCAGTTAAAGCTATTGAGAATGACAATAATATTCCGGTCGAACAGTGGCATAGCATAGCAGATAAAATGAATCCTATAGATGCTCCCCTATGTACAATGTGTGATTATTGTAAGGATTGCCCTAAAAAAATACATATTAGTCGTCAAATGGGAAGTTATAATGAGTATATTTTGTCGAATAAAAATGAGATACATTTTCATGAATGGAGAAAGATGTTTTGCAATTCTTATCCCTTTGAAACTGTTGATTGTATAAAATGCGGAAGATGCGAAAGGATCTGTACGCAGCATTTGCCTATAATAAAGCGAATGGAAGAGATAAATGAAATATGCGGCAGAGAAAAGAAAAAACAGGAAGGTCTGTTAAAAAAATATTTTCCTGATTCAGGCTATCCCAAAACGGCTATATACGGTCTTTCCATTGATGCCGAAACAATGCTTCGGGCAAGTGTGACATTATATGGGCATATGCCTGAAAATATCTGGTTTTTTGATTCTAATCCTGCAAAGTGGGGAACTAAAGTTGTGGACAGTGATAGGACTATCCATCAACCGTCTGAACTTCGTGATCTTGATATAGAGAGGGTTATTATCACCGCAAAGAAATATGAACAGGAGATCAGGGAAATGCTTAAGGATTATGTAAAGGACGGTACGATAATAGATGCACTATAATGCTCATATTTATAAAAACGATCGAACTTGTCTTGAGAAAGTTATACCGTTGGATACCCCTTTTACGCTGTTGGTAGAAACTTCAAGATTATGCAATTTTCGCTGTGTTTTTTGCCCTCAGAGTAACGAGGAAACTTTTACTAAATTTGCAAATAATTTGCTTTCTAAAGATGATTTTGAGCTGATATTAAATCAGATGGAGGAGTTTCCAAACCGATTTAAAAAAGTTTATATGCATGGGACTGGCGAG
>CACZQG010000309.1 GCA_902783235.1 uncultured Ruminococcus sp. | reverse complement strand
ACTTGTTTTTCAAGTCAAATCAAAGATTTGATGAAAAACTGTCGTCAAAGATTTGGTGAAACACTGGCGGATGACGTGCAAAGCTTCTAAGCGGTCTTTGTGCGGTGTTGCCTAAAAACCGCCGGGTAGTCAGTCCGGCGGTTTTGCGTAATATTATTTCAAAAATCATCAGTTAACAGATCTGTAAATATCTTTGCCGTTTCAGGTGAGAGCTTCTGAATACGGACGGGCTTCAGAGAGGTGTTTGTAAAGCAGTGGGAAGTTGAACCGACAGTACGGAGTTCTCCGGTTTGTTTATCCCTGACTTTATAGCTCATTTGTATTTTGATCCCTTTAAATAGGGTCACTGCGGTCTCTATGATCACTGTGTCACCAAATCGGACCGGGGATATGTATTTGCAGTCAACGGACAGTACTGGCATTATGATGCCGCTTTCCTCCATTTTGTCATATGGAAGTCCGACAGCATTCATAAAATCAACACGAGCCTCCTCAAACCATCGTATGTAATTTGAATGATGCACTACATTCATTTTATCAGTTTCGTAATACTGAGCATAGTGCTCATAGCTATGTATCCTTCCCATTATCTTTCACCCCTTTCAAATCCGGTTATGTCTTTTATTACCTCTCCCGCAATGATAAGACCTGCTGCTGAGGGGACAAAAGCTACAGAGCCGGGAGCATTTTCATCATTGCTGTCAGATATGCAGCTCCTGTCGGGAGTAATCGGCTTTTCCTTTGAGTATACTACCTTTAACTTTTCGATCTTGTTTTTTCTGCATAGCTGTCTCATTACTCTTGCCAAAGGGCATACGGTGGTATCATAAATATCTGCCACCTCAAACTGCCAGGCGTTCATCTTATTACCTGCACCCATTGATGAGATGATAGGGGTACCTGCATCCCTGCAGGCGAGTATCAGTCCAAGCTTGCCGGTAACAGTATCTATAGCATCCACTACATAGTCATATGAAGAAAAGTCAAATTGATCCCTGGTTTCCGGAAGAAAGAATATGTTTTTGACTGTTACGTTACATTCCGGGTTTATGGCATCAATACGTTCCCTTGCCGCTTCGGTCTTGTATTGACCTATGTTTTTCTGAGTGGCGATTATCTGTCTGTTTACATTTGAAAGAACTATTCTGTCACTGTCTATAAGCTCTAAGCTGCCAATGCCCGAACGAGCCAGTGCTTCTACTGCATATCCGCCCACACCGCCAATGCCGAATACAGCGACTTTGGATCCTTTCAGCTTTTCAATTCCCTCATTGCCCAGAACAAGCCTGGTTCTTGATAACATATCTGACATATCTCTACACTACCTTAATGATATTGCTCTGAACAATACCCTGTAATTTATACGGCATTGCCAATGCTATAAAAATATTAACATAATAATTAAGATTTGTCAACATAGAAGACACATTTACATGGTAGGATTTTTAGGATAATACTAATATTTTTGTAGTAATGCACAATCCGACCCTGAAAAAACAGTTCAATACGCACAATTGCGATAATAAATTCAAAAATTGCTTTGACATTTACCAAAAATATGGTATAATATATAGTGAATGATAATGTGAATATTGAATTCTGTGTTTGAAACACAATGATCTGATTCACTTAAATCAAAAATGAATGGAAAGGATTAATAATATGACAATAGCACTTATAGCTCACGACGCAAAAAAAGAACTGATGGTGCAGTTTTGTACCGCCTATTGCGGAATACTCTCTAAATATAATATCTGCGCAACCGGCACTACAGGAAAGCTTGTAAGCGAAGCTACAGGACTTGAAATTACAAGGTACCTGGGCGGTATGCAGGGCGGCGGTCAGCAAATAGGAGCACGTATTTCCTGTAATGAGATAGATGTACTTCTTTTCTTCCGTGATCCTATTAATCCCAAGGCGAGTGAACCCAATGATATAAATCTTCTTAGATTATGTGATGTTCACAATGTTCCTGTTGCAACAAATATTGCTACAGCTGAGGCACTTATACTTGCCCTTGAAAGGGGAGACCTTGACTGGCGTGAAGTGGGCAGCTCACCCCTTTAAGTTACGAATGGAGATAAAATTATATGGCAATAAATCTGAAAAGACCCAACGGCACTGAAGATGCTATTCCCAAAAATATACACAAGTGGCATACTGTTGAAAATGCGGTCAGAAAGCAGGCAGCAGTTTATGGCTTTCGTGAGATAAGAGTTCCTACATTTGAAAGCACAGAGCTGTTTCATCGTTCGGTGGGCGAGACTACTGATGTGGTGCAGAAGGAAATGTATTCTGTAATTGCAAAGGATACCAAGTTTACTCTTCGTCCTGAGGGTACTGCCGGTACGATTCGTGCAATGATGCAAAACGGTATGCTCAATGATGCCCTTCCACAAAAGGTATTCTATATTCTGTCATGCTTCAGACATGAACGACCGGAGGCTGGAAGGCTGCGCGAATTTCACCAGTTCGGCGTAGAAATGGCAGGAAGTCCTTATCCATCTTCGGATGCGGATATAATATCACTGGCATATGATATCATTACAGGTCTGGGAATAAGGGATGTGGAGCTGAAGATCAATTCTATCGGTTGTCCCAAATGCAGAGCAAAGTATCATAAGGCATTGAAGGAGTATTTTTCCGATAAGAAGGATCAGCTTTGTGATACCTGCCTGAGCAGACTTGACAGAAATCCTATGAGAATACTGGATTGTAAAAGCCCTATTTGCTCCGAAATAGCTTCTCATGCGCCTGTGATACTGGATTACCTTTGTTCAGAATGCAGCGAGCATTTTGAAAAGCTCAAATATTATCTGGAAAAGCTGAATATTGCTTATACTGTTGATCCTACCATCGTTCGTGGTCTTGATTATTATACAAAGACTGTATTTGAGTTTGTGACAGGTGAGACAGGATCTAAGAGTACAATATGCGGCGGTGGAAGATATGATGGTCTTATAGAGCAGCTGGGCGGTCAGAAAACACCGGCTATGGGCTTTGGAATGGGTCTTGAAAGACTAATACTTACAATGGAAAAGCAAGGGCTGACCTTTGAAGAGGAAAAGCCGTGTGATCTGTATATTGCTCCTATGGACGGTGATGCAATGCCTCTTGCTATAGATCTTATTAAAGCTGTAAGGGCTGAAGGCTTCCGTGGAGAGTATGATACAATGGGCAGAGGCTTAAAGGCACAAATGAAGTATGCTGATAAGCTGGGCTGTACCTTTGTACTTGTTCTTGGAGGAAATGAAGTGGAATCCGGACAGGGCAAGCTTAAAAATATGAAAACAGGCGAAGAAATATCCATTGCGCTTGACAGCAGTTTTGCTGAGAATTTTTCAAATATATGTATCGGTGATATGTTCAGCGGTACTTTAGAACCAGCGTGACATTGTTCACGCTGGTTTGGCGTAATCAAGTTAAGGCAATACCGACAAAGATTGTACGGTAGATGCGCAGTCGGATTTTTGTCAGAGTGCATGAAAAATCCGCAGGCACACCGGCATACCCCAAGGGCATTTGTGTTTCGATCCAAATCGTAGATTTGGTGAAATGCCGGCATACCCCAAGGGCATTTGCATTTCTATCCAAATTATAAATTTGGTGAAATGCTGGCAGATGGCGTGCAAAGTACGTCAGGCACTCTTTGTGGGGTGTTGCCTTAAATGAAGTTAATGATAACAAGGAGAGAAAAAACATGGCAGATACTATGAATGGTCTGAAACGTACTATCTACTGCGGACAGGTACTTGAGGAAGAAAAAGAGGTCACTGTAGGCGGTTTTGTCCAGAAAATGAGAAACCTGGGTAACCTTATATTCATCGACCTGCGTGATAAAACAGGTATAGTACAGCTTGCATTCAACGATCAGACTGACAGAGAGCTTTTTGAAAAGGCTGCAACAGTGAGAACTGAGTTTGTACTTATGGCTCATGGAACAACTAAGGTTCGTTCCAGCATCAATCATGAGATACCTACCGGCAGGATAGAGATAATTGTTGATGATCTCCGTATACTTGCCAAGGCACAGACTACTCCATTTGAGATAGTTGATGATACCAATGTAAATGAGGAGCTCAGACTGAAATACCGTTATCTTGACCTTCGCCGTCCTACACTCCAGAATAATCTTATTATGCGTCATAAAATAGCAAAGGCTGCAAGAGAGTATTTCTATAAGAATGATTTTACCGAAATAGAAACTCCTATGATGATGAAATCAACTCCTGAGGGAGCAAGGGATTACCTGATACCATCAAGAGTACACAACGGCAAGTTCTACGCTCTTCCTCAGTCGCCTCAGATATACAAGCAGCTTCTTATGGTAGCCGGTATGGACAGATATATCCAGCTTGCAAGGTGTTTCCGTGATGAGGATCTTCGTGCAGACAGACAGCCTGAATTTACACAGATCGACCTGGAAATGTCCTTTGTGGATGTTGAAGATATTCTTTCTATGACCGAAGGCTTCATATCCTATCTTTTCAAGGAAGTGCTTAATAAGGAAATTACAGTTCCATTACAGCGTTTGAGCTATACGGAGGCTATGGAGCGTTTTGGTTCAGATAAGCCTGATACACGTTTTGAAATGGAGATACAGGACTTTTCAGAGCTTGTAAAGGACTGCGGCTTTGGTGTCTTTGCAGATGCTGTTAAAAACGGAGGAAGCGTAAGAGCAGTTGTAGCTAAAAATTCTGCTAAGGTGCTTACAAGAAAAGAGATAGACAAGCTTACTGAAATGGTTCGTGGAATTGGTGCAAAGGGTATGGCTTATGTACGCTGGGTAGATGAGAAGCCTACCTGCTCCTTCTCCAAATTCTTCTCTGAGGATGAATTGCAGGATATCCTGAGTAAAATAGGCTGTGAACAGGGGGATACTGCACTTATCATAGCAGACAAGAACAAGGTCACATTACCGGTTCTTGGTGCTGTGCGTCTTGCAGTTGCTAAAAAGCTTGATATCATACCTAAGGATCAGTTTAATTTCCTGTGGATCACTGATTTCCCATTCTTTGAATATGATGAGGATTCCCAATCATATGTTGCAATGCATCATCCATTTACAATGCCTAATGATGAGTGTATACAGTATCTTGACAGTGCTCCCGATAAGGTTTTTGCCAAGGCATTTGACCTGGTGCTTAACGGTACGGAGTTGTCCTCGGGTTCTATACGTATCACTGACTATGAATTACAGCAGAAGATGTTCAGAGCTCTGGGGCTCACTGAGGAGGAGATAGAAGCTAAGTTTGGTTTCCTTGTGGAAGCATACAAGTATGGTGCACCACCTCATGGCGGTCTTGGAATAGGACTGGATCGTCTGGCAATGGTTATGCTGGGTGCAGACAGTCTGCGTGATGTTACTGCATTTCCTAAGGTACAGAATGCAAGTGAGCTTATGTCCGAATGCCCTTCACCTGTTGATGCTGAAAGTCTTGATGTTCTGGGAATACAGGTAGTGAGAAAGGCTGAGGAGACTGAGTAATATCCCGGCTCACTATTTCAGTGTATTTTATAGCATTTAACAGATCGACCTCTCTGTCATGTAACAGAGAGGTCGATCTGTGAGATAGCATATTCATATCATATTATAGTTATAGCGGGAACTGTGCCTTACCCGGAACTATTTCATCCAACACCATGGGAATGTCTTTGTCTACTACAACATCGCCGTAAATATCGGTGATACGGAAGGTATAAGGACCGGGTCCCATTTTATTGCTTTCAAAATAATTATAATGTCTTCGGGGGAGTTCTATAAATTCTCCGTTTTCATTGAGATATTCAAGCTTTGATATGGGATAACGATGATTTCTTACCTGTACACCGCACCAAAATGGAGAACTGCCCTCTTTGAATTTATAGGACATGGGAGCGTTAGCGGCACTGTCAAGAGGAATTATTTTCCAGCTTACATTCACTCTGCCTTTTTCCGCAGGAGCAATGAGAGGAAAGGCATCTACATACAGATCAATATCGCCTTTTTTTCCTTCCGGCAGAAGATCGCTGACGAACATTTTTATGGAGCCCAGTTCCCCTGTAAGCTCTATGTATGCTCCGGCAAGCTGTGCGTTATTATAATCCTCGATATTCATGGCGCATATCCAGTAGTCATCCTTGGATATGGGATCCAGCATAGCACATCCGCCTTCATATCCACCGCCGTAGAATGTTCCCTCGCCATAGTGTATAGTTCCTTTGGGTTCAAGCACCGCTGAGAGATCTATGGGATATTCGGTTTGCTGTGGTATATCATTGTTTTTTCCAAGAAGAAAATCCGTAATGAGAGAAATAAGCCGGCTGCTTTCTCCCTTTCTTTTGGCAATAATGAGATCATAAACATTGATCTTATCATCGTTATTGAGATCAAGTGTAATTTCACTGTTTTCAGCGTGTACAGTGCCGGCTGCTGATATGAGCATTATGCAGGCTGCCGATGAAATGATCTTTTTTATATTCATATGTGTCCTCCGGCTAGTAATTCTTTTAAAATTATTATACATCATTATCCTGTTATGGTCAATAGTTGTATGAATATTTTATAAAAAGAGACTTCACGGTATTCTTGTATCTATTTTATGGATCGGCGTAAGGATATCCTGTACCATATAGTCATAATGCTAATCCTTGACATATATTATGATTTTAAGTTAGAATATTAGTGCATATCAACAAAAATGTGCTGATGATTTAAATGAATAATGACATTCAATTGTTTTTATGATATAATGAATGCAAAAGCATTCTTTATAATTTATATTAATGCCCTTTCAGATACGCAGAACAAAGTTCTGCTCCCTGCATATATGGGAATTATATCATAACGCTGACGTATTAGGATATATTTTAACCGGAAAGGTTCGATTTTAAAGCGATCATAGCATGATAAGGAGGTGTCGGAATGATACGAATGGACAATGAACCGACTCATGAGCATAACGGTATCAAGTACAGCTGCGGTCATGTGCAGCCTTTTGGTGCTACCATGCTGAATAATAATGCTATCAATTTCTCTATATTTTCAAAGGATGCAGTTTCATGTGAGCTGCTTCTGTATCATCATGGAGATGCAGAACCTTATTCGGTACTGCCTTTTCCCGACGATTTTCGTATAGGCAATGTTTTTTCAATGATAGTTTACGACCAGCCATATGATGATATTGAATATGGTTATCGGATGGACGGACCATATGATCCAAAGAATGGTTACCGGTTCGATAAAACAAAGATTCTATTGGATCCTTATGCAAAAATGATATCAGGAAGGGAGAAATGGGGTGATCCCTGCGATCTTACAAGAGATTTTCAGCACAGAGGAAAAGTAATACCCGATGATTATTATTGGGAGGGGGACAAACCCCTTGAAATACCCATGAGTGACCTTATCATATATGAAGCGCACGTCAGAAGCTTTACTATGGATGAGAGCAGCAATGTACTTAATAATGGTACCTTTGCGGGACTTCTTGAAAAAATACCTTATTTGAAAAAACTGGGTATAAACTGTATTGAGCTTCTCCCTATATTTGAATTTGATGAATTTGAAAACAGCCGTGTGATAAATGGGGAAAGGCTGTATAATTACTGGGGCTATTCAACAGTTGGCTTTTTTGCACCAAAGTCAGGTTATTCTGCGCTTAGCGGCATGGGGCTGACTTCGGAGGAGCTTAAAAATGTTATTATGCAGTTCCATCAAAGCGGTATTGAGATTATACTTGATGTTGTATTCAACCATACTGCCGAGGGCAACGAAAGAGGACCTTACATATCCTTCAGGGGTATAGACAATAAAACATATTATCTTCTTACTCCTGAAGGCGAATACTATAACTTCAGCGGCTGCGGAAATACTATGAACTGTAATAATGCAGTTGTAAGGAATTGCATACTTGATTGCCTTCGCTATTGGGTATCGGTATATCATATAGACGGCTTCCGTTTTGATCTTGCATCTATACTTTCAAGAGATGACAAAGGTGCTCCCATGACAAGTCCACCGCTGCTGGAGGCATTGGCACATGATCCCGTACTGGGTAAAACAAAGCTGATTGCCGAGGCATGGGATGCTGGCGGCTTGTATCAGGTAGGCTGCTTTCCGGCATGGGGCAGATGGGCTGAATGGAACGGTAAATTCCGTGACTGCATCCGTCGGTTTGTAAAAAGTGACTGTGAATGTGGTCCCGAGCTTTTATGGCGAATACAAGGATCACCTGATCTATATTTCAACAGGGGTGCAGAGGCAAGTATCAATTTTATAACCTGTCATGACGGTTTTACTCTGAATGATATGGTATCCTATAACGAAAAGCATAATGAGGATAACGGCGAAGATAATCGTGATGGTGCCAATGATAACAATAGCTGGAATTGTGGAGTGGAAGGCCCTACAAATGATGAAGAGATAAACTCTCTTCGCAGAAGACAGATAAAAAATGCTGCTGCATTGCTTTTACTCAGCAGGGGAGTACCTATGCTTCTGTCCGGCGATGAATTCTGCAATTCTCAGATGGGTAATAATAATGCTTATTGTCAGGATAATAAGATCTCATGGCTTGATTGGAAGGATCTTGAAAAGAACAAGGATGTGTTTGAGTTTTTCCAAAGACTTATCTCATTCAGAAAGGAACACCCGGTAATACGACGTAAGGACTTCTATATTAGGATGAATTCCAGCGGCTATCCAGAGCTTTCTTTTCATGGAGTAAAGCCCTGGGAGCTGGACACCGGATCACCATTTCATACATTCGGTTTTATGTATTCGGAAACTGTTAAGGATCACGGTGCAGATCGGGACTGCTTTATATATTGCGGTGTGAATACTTATTGGGAGGACAGGGAGATTGAACTGCCTATAATACCCGAGCATATGCAGTGGTACAGAGAAGTATACACATTTGATGATAAGCCGGAAGAAAGAATGGTATCGGGCAGAAGTATACATCTTGCACCCAGGAGTCTTATGCTGCTGACAGGCAAATGATAGTTAGACATTGACGTTTCTTAAAGTTGCAGCAAAGCGTGACCGGCAGGCAAAATCACACCGGTACGGCTGCTGCATGGTTATATAAATCGTATATTTGCTTTCTTTCCACGGAGGGGTGAATTTGAAAAGAAAAAGATTTTTCAGTATGAAAAAAAAGGTCATGATCATGATACTTGTTCTCATACTGATATTGATTGGTTTTTTTATTCCTGTATTATATTATCAGAACAGTATTATGAAGAATGTCGGCAAGGATAATATAAGCAATATGAAAACCCAATTATCCAATCAGTATAAAGAGCTGTTCAATTATTCGTTACAGATGGATGCTTCTAAGGTAGCAAGAAGCAATCTTAGCAGTATCAATAATCTGTTTGATGATGTCCAGGATGACCTCAGATTGCTGAGAAGCAGTCTGCTTCATGTATTTGCTCATCCGGAGGAGTATAACGAAGTAAAAATATCTCCGCCTGCCCGAAAGAGAGCCGGTGCTTCGGTTCAGATAATGACAATTCCGGGGGTTAAAACGAAGGAATTTGATAATATGAAGCTGATGGGGAACATAGGAAGCTCATTAAAGAATATGTATGATACATCCGAAAAGATCAATTCCTGCTTTGTTGCTTTTCCTGAGGGCGTTTTTGTTATAGTGGATTCAAAAGCAGAATATAAATATGATGAAAGCGGTAAGCTGAAACCCTTTGATTTTACACAGCGTGACTGGTATAAAGGTGCTATGGGACAAGGAGATATGTATATTTCTGATGTTTTTACTGATGCATTTACCGGTGAGCAGGAGTTAGCTTGTTCCCTGCCTGTTTACAGAGATGGAAAGCTTATTGCTGTAATAGGTATGGATCTGTTTCTGAGTAAGATCAATAAGATACTGTTTGATAATAATGCTCAGTTTGAACAGTATGATACTGTATGTATGCTGGATAAGAATTTTACCATGATATCAGGCACCGCTGAACCTGATTATTTAAAAGACAATAATACAGGCAAATTTATAGATCTGAGAAATAGTGACAATCATAGTATTTCAGATTTGTGTAATAGTATGTCATCTTTAATGGGTGATCCGGAGATGACTACCGATCCCATAGATCTGGAACTATTTGAGGTGGATGGGCAAAAATACTGCTTTGCAATAAAGGGAAGCAATAAATATAAGGTATATTCCCTGGTGGTAAGTCTTGATAAGACGGAATCAGTAGTTGCTGATATATCTTCAAATATTGATGAGGATGAGGTAATTGTAAAAATGGAGGATGACTTTGAATCGAATGAGAAAAAAATAATAAGACTCATATTCATTGTCATCGCAGCGGTGCTTGTATTTGCTGTTATTTCATCATATATATTCGGAAAAAAGATCACAAACCCGATCATTCATTTTACTCGACGAATAGGGGAGGTTCACGGGGAGCTTCCTGAATTTGATATGACTGATGAATTTTATACTCATGATGAGATAGAAACACTTGCATTGACATTTGCGGATATGAGTCGTGAGGTGCGTGAAAATATTGATAAGAATGAAAAGCTGATAAAGGAAAAGGCATTGGTGAATGCGGATATGAAGGTCGCAGCCCAGATACAGGAGGGTCTGCTTCCTTCTGAGTATCCTCCCTTCCCCGACAGACATGAGTTTGATCTGTATGCTTCCATGAGTCCTGCCAAGGAGGTAGGAGGAGATTTTTACGACTTCTTCCTTATTGATGATGATCACCTGGTACTGCTTATTGCTGATGTATCTGGAAAGGGTATTCCCGCAGCTATGTATATGGCATTTTCCAAGGCTTTGATAAAGAATAAAGCGCAAATGGGTGAGTACAGTCCGGAAAAGATCCTTACAGAGGTCAATGCTCAGCTTTGCAAGGGAAACAGATCTTCACATTTTGTTACAGTGTGGATGGCAGTACTGGAGATTTCAACCGGTAAAGGCAAGGCAGTCAATGCCGGACATGAACATCCGGCGGTAAAAAGGAAAGACGGCAGCTTTGAGCTTATCAAATACCGTCATTCTCCCGCATTGGCTGTCATTGACGGTATCGTTTTCAAGGAACATGAATTTAAGCTCGATCCCGGTGACAGACTGTTTGTATATACTGACGGTGTTCCAGAAGCTACAAACAGTAATAATGAGCTGTTTGGCTGTGACAGAATGATCCATGAGCTGAACAGATCAGGAGATACCGGTAATGAACAGCTATTGAAGAATGTAAGAGCAGCAGTGGATAGATTTGTAGGGGATGCACCGCAGTTCGATGATCTGACAATGCTTGGATTCACTTATAACGGAAATGGGGAGCAGGAAAATGCTGATGCTTAAAGCTAAGGCTGTTATTGATGATCTGGATAAGGTATTGGATTTTGTTGATAGGATTCTGTAAGATAATCATTGCCCTGCTGATATACAGACTCAGATCGATGCGGCAGTTGAAGAGCTGTTTATAAATATTGCAAATTATGCTTATTCTTCTGGGATGGGTGATGTACTGATCCAATGTGATGTAAAGGATCATAACATGACATTTGTAATTATTGACAGCGGAAGACCCTTTGACCCTTTAAAAAAACCGGATCCAGATGTGAATGTATCCTTATTAAACAGAAGCATTGGAGGACTTGGAATATACCTGACCAAAAAAACTATGGATGGTGTGTCATATGAATACGCTGACGGAAGAAATATACTTACCTTCACAAAAAAGTTAACTGACTTAGTATCAATCTGAGTAATAAGAAGGAGAAATAAAAATGTTAAAGAAGGTATTTGGTGAATTAAAAATGACATGGTTGGCTGTTGCTGTTTTTGCTGTTGGTGCAGCCATCATCACATCTGTTTTTCTATTGGTCCCTGTCTTTGAAAACACTTCATTTGAACGAATGGGTATTCATCTGGAGGCCTGGATCTTATTGGCGGTTATTATAATGAGTAATTGTCAGAAGCCGCTGGAATCAGCCATGAAGACCTTTGTGTTCTTTTTGATAAGTCAGCCATTGATCTACCTTATTCAGGTGCCCTTTAATAATCTGGGCTGGGGTATCTTTGGGTATTATAAATACTGGTTTATATGGACACTTCTGACTTTTCCCGGTGCATTTATAGGCTGGTATATAACAAAGAAAAACTGGCTTTCACTTGCAGTACTTATGCCGGTACTGGGATATCTTACATATGTTTATGTAAATGAAGCAAGGTTTGCTTTCAGTCATTTTCCTTATCATATTGTTACAGTACTGTTTTGTATTACCCAGGTGATACTGTATCTTTATTTATTTACTCCTGAAATGATACAGAAAGCTATAGGTATTTTTTCTCCTTTGATTTGCTGTATTATATATTTATTTGTGAAAAGTCCGATGGAGCTTAACGGAAATTATTTTCTCCCGGAAGGGGTCATACTTTCTGATAATGCGGTCATTGGTACAGTTAACAATGATGATATAGAAATAACGCTTTCTCCGGATGGTGCTGAAAGCATGGTTTATTATAAGGCACATGAATACGGAGATACAGATTTCAATGTAAAGGACAAGGATAAAGAGTACACATTTACACTTCACCTGTATGAAGATAACGAAGGACACTCTCAAGTAGAAATATATGAAAAGAAATAAGGATACCCCACAAGCTCTCACATATAGTGAGTCTTGTGGGGTGTTTTACTTAATATCTGCTCATCAACTGTGAAATGGTTTAAAAGCAAAGCTTAAAGTCATTTCACGGTTGCAAAAGTGCAAAGAAAATCTTAAGGCAACACCGCACAAAGACCGCTTGGAAGCTTTGCACGTCATCCGCCAGTGTTTCACCAAATCTTTGACGACAGT
>CACZQG010000308.1 GCA_902783235.1 uncultured Ruminococcus sp. | reverse complement strand
GCCATAACAGCCGCCATAAATTTTCTTGTGTTTTTCATTGTGATTCCTCCTTAATATTATTCGGCGATCAGGATCGTTTCCATATTCGCACCATTCAAATAAAAACGCACTTTCAAGCGGCTACAATGAATCCGTAGTCGCTAAAAAGTGCGTTATTATCAGTATTTCAGGGTATGACAAAAAAGCGCAGTTAGCCTTAGCTGTGCTGTGCTGTGCTGTGCTGTGCTGTGCTGTGCTGTGCTGTGCTGTGCTGTGCTGTGCTGTATAAAGCATAACGCTGTTTCGCATAGTTTGTCAACCCTTTCGTAAAAATTGTAATAAAGATGTAATATGTTTATTACTTAATTAAATTATATCATAAAGGGTATAAAATGTCAAGTAAAATGTATATAATTAAACGATTTTTGTTAATAGTGCACGATTTCCAACGGAAATATTTTAAAACAATACCGCACAAAGATTGTGCGGTATTGCCTAAACCTTTCTGATGTATGTCACAAGACTGATAAGTGCAGTCACTCCCAGATGTATCAGCAGCAGCACAGTGGGAGACACGGAAGAAAAGGCATTGAGTGTACCGTTTATTCCCACCAGTATATAGCTGAACACTGCCGCAGCTGCCGAAAGTGTAACAGCTGCAAGAGAGGTGGTCCGTATTGACTTGGTGCCGAGTATCAGCTGCATAAATGAGGACAACTTACCCGAGCAAGCCATTGAAGCACTTATCTTCTTTACGCTTTTAGTCTCTGTGTTGTAATCCTCAATTAGTCTCTGAGGGATCATTTTAATAAGATCCTCGGGGTAATTGAACAGCTTGGACAAGCGATTAACAGTGATAAACGGATCGGAAGCCTTCACCGCTATACCCAGATTATATTTTTTAGCCATAGCCATGCTCTTGTAAACTCCGGGGCTTGCGGTTATATCAATAACGAATATAGCTGCAAGACTTCCCGATGCGGAAAGATAAAGTGCCTCCATACCGCCTTCGGTATATTCATGCTCCTTGGTCAGTGTGGGCAGACCTTCTATATTGTGGCTCTGCATCAGCTCACGGCTGCCCAGAAGTATACGTCTGTTGTTTATCCAGCCGCAAAGACCCATCTGATTTTCATTTACAAAGTTTTCCACCTTGGCAAGCTTGGTTTCCTTTGCATTTATTATATCCGAAAACAGCTCCTTTAGTATGCTGTCACCGTAAACTGACAGGCTTGCCGCTTCGAGTATAGCTGTATCCTGTTTTACTCCGGAAAACAGCTTTATAGATCTTATGCCCACTGTACCCAGAGGAAACAGTGAAGCCGCACTTATCATTATGGAATTTGTATCAAAAAAGTCTTCAACGCTCTGATATCCCAGCATGACCCCGTGATTCTTAACATATCGTCCTGCCGCCTTATATAAGGGAATATTGGCAGCCAGAGGCAATGCGGCACAAGAACAGGCACACACTGCCGCCGCAAATACAAACAGGGCATAGGGCAAAGCAGTCATGTCCCAGGTCTTTACACGGATAAATGTTATGGCAGCCGCCATAAGAAGAGAGAACAAAAGAACCAGAGGGGAAAATACCCTGCTGAATCTGTCTCCCATATCGGCGGAATAAGTATATTTTGCAAAATCCTTCAGGAAGTTGGTGGGCTTCATGGCAGCAAGTATGGGAAAATCCCCTATTGTGCCACGGGTCAGGCTTTCGGCTCTGTCAACATCCTCAACGCAGATCACCGCATTTGTATGGGTATTTTTTGATATGTAATTGAAATTTTTTGACATTCTGGAAAGTATGAGCTTTTTGCCCCAGGCATTGACAAACAGTGTAAAAATACCTACGGGTACATATAAAAACATCCTTCCGCTGCCCACATCCTCAGGAGCAAGTATAGCTGCCGACACTGCGGAAATAAGGCAGGCTGTGCTGGCCAGTGCCGCAATACTGTCACTGTCCGGGCGGAATTTTATAAGGCTCAGCAGACCATTGCCAACGGTAGTGATGGCTGTTATCATAGCCATAAATATGAGCAGCACCTGTACCCAGCAATACATTCCGGGGGAATCCGTGGGTGACAGGGATGACAGCACAGGAAGTCCCAGAGATCCCGCACAGGCCATATAGCCGCTGAAAAGTGTAAGTATCAGCAATATATTCATACGAACAGAGATCCTGCTCCTGATCTCTGTGATACTTCGCCTTATTTTGTTTGCGTCCTCATAGCTGTCATAGTCCTTGACAAAAAAGCTCCTCTTGGACTGCTCACGGTTCTTTTTCTTAGGCTTACCCTTGAGTCTTTCACTTGCCGCTTCACGCTCCTCCGCACTTTCAAGCTCGGTTATCCTTATATCCAGAGCAGACGGATCATCCTGAGAGCTGAGTGGTACTATATTATCATCGGGTTCGGGCTGATCCCCTTCATCAGCCTCACGATGTATCATAAACTTTCGAGCCTTCTTTTCCGGCTTGGAATAAATACCGTCCGGTGTCTCCACCGCATATGTATAATTGAGCTTTTTCATCTTACTCCGCTTTTTGCGGGCCTCACGCAGCTCCTTGGCACGGGTGGAATTGCCCATTCTGCGAACCTTGGGCATATAGGACTCATCCTCCGGCTGAGGCAGCATCACAGCACCGTCATACCCCTCTATCTCATCCGTAGGCTTTGGAGGAAGATCCACTGCTGTTTTACGCACCTCTGTAACGGAATTTATGTAAGATACATTTGGTCTGCCTACATCATGTACAGTAAATTTACTGTGCTTGTGACTCATGGGGGGTCTTTTTAAAAGGGATTCCTCGATCTCCTTTATCTTATCCGGATCATAAAGCTCCGAGCTGCCCACCGTTTTGGTATATCCCTCTGCGTTTGCCATACTGTCGGGAGCGTTGTTTTCAGCCGCAGTTTCCTGCGGCTTCGGCTTGACTTTTTCTTCCGGCTGATACTCCCTTAATATCCTATCTATCTTTAAATTATCCGTCATATTATTTTTCCTTTTTTAATCTGTTTGACCATATTTTTATAAAGAAGCCTGTCTCTGACGGACAGCTTCGTACATAAATATCCCTGCTGCCACGGAGGCGTTAAGGGAGGTTATTTTTCCATTCATAGGAAGGCGCAGCAGAAAATCGCATTTTTCCCTGATAAGTCTGCTCATACCTGCCCCCTCCGATCCAATAACGAGTGCGATACCCCCTGTAAGATCTGTAGCAGTATAATCAGTGCCATTCATATCAGTGCCGTATATCCAGACACCATTGTCCTTGAGGGTCTCTATTGCCGCCGCCAGATTAGGCACTCTTGCCACCGGCACCCAGCTTGCAGCTCCTGCCGAGGTCTTATGTACAGTGGCATTCAAGGATGCGCTGCGTCTTTTTGGTATTATAACGCCGTCAGCTCCGGCTGTTTCGGCTGTTCTTATAATAGCTCCCAGATTGTGGGGATCCTCAATGCCGTCACATATTATAATGAAGGGCTGTGTTCCCTTCTTCACGGATACCTCCAGTATTTCCTCCACTGTGACATACTCTGCACAGGCAAGCACTGCTGCAATACCCTGATGTGCCCCGTTATCGGTAAGCTGATCCAGCTTTTTGCGGCTTACCTCCTTGACCACGGTCCCCTTTTGCCGTGCCAGAGAGCGAAGCTTCCCCGTAAGGCCGCCTTCACCGCATATGTATATGGTATCCACCTCAGCATCGGATCTCAGAGCTTCGGTAACGGGATTTTTACCCCATATTATGTTTTCATTATTCTCATTATCCATTTTTAGTCCTTTTTTATTACAGAAAAATTACAATTTGATCTGAGGCAATACCGCATAAAGATCATACGCCGGTGCATAACGCTGCTTCGGGCATATAGGCGTTCTCCGGGAGCATTTTGGGTTTTATCCCCATCATGATCCAGTAAAATGCCGTGGAAATGTCTTTGCACGCTGCTGCCTTTTATATCTATTATATTATAACATTATTACAAAAAAATTACAAGGGGTTTTACAGAAAACTTTTTTGTAAAGGCAATACCGCATAAAGACACGGAAATCAATTTTAGTATGCAATTTGTAATAAACTATGAATTACTTAAATACAAAAGTTTAGGTCAAGCCTTTTCAAAGGCTTGCGGTGTCCAGAGGCAGAGCCT
>CACZQG010000307.1 GCA_902783235.1 uncultured Ruminococcus sp. | reverse complement strand
TTTTTCTGCAAACTCTCAAAGTCGTTCAGTGTGATATTTGTACATACCTACATGACCTCTTGAATTTACTCTTAAATTATATAATAAAAACATATATTCAGTCAACCGTTAATTTCACCAAATATTCTAAGCTTTTTCAAGCTATTTTTAACAACTAATGCTCCCAAGCTCGTAAAATCGGGGTTTTACAGGTACACATCTGAGAGGTTTTCACGAATTTTTCACAAAAATCCCATAAATTGTAAGCATTTTTTGTCTCATTGTGAACCTTTACCCGAGGGCCTTTTTTTACCAACTAAAGATAGCTTTTTTTGGTAACTTTTAACAGTTTTAAGATATAAATTTTTATTACAGACCTTTTTAATTCGTAATGCGTAATGCGTAATGCGTAATCATCGGTGTGCCTTACGGCACAAAATCTGAAAAAGCGAATATTTCAGCCGAATACAACGCCACATTGCAATACACGATCACGAATCCTACCCATCTGAATCATTCCGATCGGTAATAATTTGTTTTTGTTTTTTTGTTATTGACATGAGAATCCTGATGATCTCCTGACAGTCATTGTATATACTTGTGAATTGTTCATCACTCAGATAATCGCTTTCATGAAGCAGTTCAAGCCAGTATTCTGTCTCACTGCTCTCCTTCAATGCGATGTTCATCTTAGCATAAAAATCCTGTCTGCTTTGTCCCCTGATCCCTTCCTTCACATTTGCTCCAATGCTTGTACCGCTTCTCACAACTTGTTTAGAAAGAATAAATTCTTTCTTTTCATTGCATAGGAATTTGTACATTTTAATTATTCGTAAAGCAAAGTGCTTGGTCTTAGTGACAATAACATTATCCTTAGTCTTACTCATAGTCATTTGATTTGCCGACTTTTATTAGCGGCACTGAAATTACGCATTACGCATTACGCATTACGCATTTCATATTAATTCTCGTCCGTCACCTCCACATACTCATCCCCGCATAAACGAATGTCCTCGGCGCAGTTGTTCCTTGCCCATGCGGTGTTAGTTCTGACGAGCCGTGCAGGATTTCCGGCGATCGTGCAGTTGTTGGGATATCTGCCCTTGACCACGCTTCTTGCTCCCACTATACATCCATTTCCCACGTCCGTGCCGTGCATGATGAAAGCCCCTTTAGCCACCCACACATGATCCCCGATGATAAGCCTGTTTTTGTGCATAGGCAGCTTTTCGGGCAGGGAGTTTGTGTTCTCCCGGGTCTTTGTGTCAAAGGTGGAATGGCCGTCACCTGCCCACAGCTCAACGTCGTGGGAGAACATACAGTCATTGCCGATGTGCAGGAGCTTGCCTGCGTTGACATGAAGCTCAAAGTTGGTCTCAAAGGTGGAGCTGTCCCCTATTTCCGCAGCCGATCCGGTCTTGTGTGAGTAAAACCGCATCAGCGAGTTTGTGAAACGGCAGCCTTCGCCGATCCTCAAACTGCTTGAACCGTAGCTTCCGATGGAGATAATGCGTGTTGCGCCGTTGAAACGTGTTTTCGTTCCGATCTCCACAACGGTGTTCGCCGTCAGGTCAAAGTGCAGATTGTCCGCACCTCCTATGTCCTGTCCCAGTACGATATGATTGTTGCAGCCCCGGAATACTACCTTGCGGATAATTGCGCCGTATCCCTCTATGGTGTTGCCGTGGCTGTCCTCATACCGCCCCTTCGAGCAGTCATAGTTCTCTATCACGATGGGGGCAGGCTTGCGGAAAATGTAGTCCACCCCGTCGTAATACCGGTAGTTGTCCAGTATCGAGAAGTATTCCGGAGTATGACGGGGCGTTACTGCGACCACGAAGTACTGGTCACGCCGTCCCCTCAGCTCCGATATATGCCTGATAGTTTCTCCGTTTACCTGTGAACGTTCACGGGTGACGGAAAATTCTACCTTCAAGCCGAAGTTGTCCCATAGTATCCGAGCAAAAAGGTCTGATTTCTGCCAGGTCACTATCTTTCTGCCCTTACTCAGCCGGGCAGTGAGCCTTGCGGTGTAGTAAAGATCCAGGTGCTCCTCCGGGACCTTTTCGGTGAGTGCCTTTATCTCGTATTTATACAGAGAGTTATCAAGGCAGCCCTTTGTAAGCTCCTCCGAAGGGATAGTGCCGAAGTTCTTTTTAAACAGTCGGCGGTTTTTGTGTACCTGATCTGTTTTGGTTATGACACCGCTTCCACGCTGTGCCGCCGCAAGGGAGATCTTATTTGTATCCGGCAGTGAAAGCTCCTGAAAGAAGCTTCTGCCCTTGGGGTTGTTTATTATAATTCCTGCGCCGCCGTCATCTCCCTTCAGAATACCTGCGGATAGATCCGCCTGTCTGGGAAGTCGGTTGTATATGCAGCGTGTGCAGGCATCCGGCTTTGATAAGCCGTTGAGGTAAGCTGTAAAGAAGGGCTCTCTGTCCAGATCGGCAGGGGTCATATTGCCGGTACCCTGCGGATCTGCGAAGCTCTCCAGTATTTTATGGGACGTAACGCCGTGACAGAATCTGTCCATTGTTATAAGCCCCTCCATGTCTCCGATGTAGTTTTTAACAGCCGACACCTCACAGGGAGTACCCAGAAACAGCACTCTCCTGCCCTCCGCCAGCTTTTCCTTCACGGGAACATAAATACCCTCCAGGTCGCTTTGCAGGTAGCCCTTTTCGCAAAGGGAATAAAGCTGAGAGCTGTCATTTGTGAGAACATGGCGGACGCTCATGTCCTTTTCGTATACAGGGCAGCATACATATCCGCCGCTTTTTATCATATGCTCCGCCGACAGAGTAAATATACCACCTGTAGAATTTCTTCTCTGCTTTGAGGAAGGAACCGCAGCGGTATAGAAGTCGGGGCGATCTGTATTTTCATATTTTACTGCTTTTTCGCAGCAGACTGATCTGCATTTTCCGCAGTCTGAGCATTTATCTCTGTCAACTATGGGTATATTAAACCCTAATTCATCTTTACCGTTTGTAATAGCACCATTGGGACATACTGCCGTCCAGGGGGCGCAGCCCACTCCGGAAAGATCCTCTGCTTCCACTGATGCCCAGTGATAGGGAGGCATAGGCTTTACACCCTTACGGAACAGATGTGAGGGCATATAAGGATGCTCATTGGTGCGTACAGAGCCTTCCAGAGCCCCCTTTAGCCAGTTCATGCATCTTTCCTTCTCAGGCCGTGAAAGACGGTCTACCTCATCATAGTCGATCTTATAGTCCAGAGTCATCTCATCAAATTTAGTAACAAACTCCTGGGGACTGCTTATCAGGCAATCTGTAAGTCCAAAGCCTTCAAGGAGGAATGTAAAGCGTTTTCCGCCCCTCAGCTCGTTTTTCATGCTGATAAACGGCTTTTTGAATATGACGGAAAAGCAAGTGCCGTGGAAAGAATCTGTAAGTACAAATTTTGCATTGCTGAACAGATAAAGCCATTCCTTTACGGTAACATCAAAGACAAATCGCACATCTCCGCCTGTTATTTCCAGACGGTCACGAAGAGCTTCCATATTACCTACCTGATTGAATACCACAATGACTTTTTTACCTGTTTTCTCGGCAATAGTCTGTATGGATCTTCCTATTGCCGCATTGGGATCCAGAATATAGGCAAAGATAAAATCATCATTTTCAGTCAGGGCAGATCCCAGTACTCCCCCGGGAACATCCACCTCGTCTATCAGCCTATGATACCCCTCCACAGGGCACAGGAACACGGGATCCAGTACCTGTACCGCATCCACATTGAATTCCTCTCTGCAAAGCTTCTGGGAGAAATCATCACGGACCGATACAGCATCCAGTCTTGACAGACTGTGCTGAGTACGCTTTTTCTCATCGGCAGGGCCACGGTAGACACTGCTGCCAAAGGAGGTGGCATAGGATATCTTTCTTTTGCTGTCATTGGCAAAATCCAGATAATAGGATTGTCCGCAGGGGCGGCTGAGGAAATAGTTCCACATCTGATCCGATCCGATAACAAAAGTATCAAAGGTATCGTTCAGCTCTCCCATTCTGGACAAGGGAAGAAAGGGAGTTATATTGTATCGCTCCATAGCAAAGCGTATGGGATCAGATCTGCCCAGCTTTTCGTGATCCACCTTTCCCCCCAGGGGGTTGCTTATCATGGCATAGGTATAGCCCAGGCTTTCCATCACCTGTGACAGGGCATAATAGGTCACCATACTGCCATAGTTGTTTCCGAACCATAGTCCGTAAATTCCCACATCGTATTTAGCCATTAGCCCTCACTGCCTTTCATATTAAGATAATTGCGCCAGAAGCCCTCTGACAGGAGCCTGGAGGCTGCGTCACGGTAGGACTGCTCAATAGCCGCCTTATTGGTCTTGTAGTAGGTCATGACCCTTTCACGGCGTTCCATAAGCGCATTAAAGCGTTCTCTGTTACGCTTTCTCAGTACTGCCGTCTTGTCATAGGGATTTACTGCCAGTATATCCTTTGCCATATACTGCTTTGACGGTTCATCATACCAGTCATAGGCGATAACTGCTGTTTCATTTTTCATATGCTTTCTGAATCGTCTGTCAGACAGGGTCTGCCCGTTGTATGTTTTCAGATAGAATGCGTACTCCTTGGCGGTCAGCTTCTCCTCACGAACGTTTAAGCGTATCATCTTGGTAGAATGAGTGTGCGCCCTCTTATCGGTGAATGAACTTTTAGATGCATCATGTCCTTCAAGATCCTTATTACCCTCAACCTCGATGCGGTCATATACCTGTGCAGGCTTATTGATATCATCAAAATCTATTTCTTTTTCATAAAGGTAATGATAGGGTACCATTTTTTCATTTTTTGCCGCATGGGATTTCATTATGCTTTCCCCCTGAGGAGTAAACATAAATTCGGGTCCCTTGCAGAATTCCTCCAATGCATCAAGGAGCAGGTCACAGTTGTTGTATGCCAGTCTGCATATATTTGAAACAAAGAATTTGTCGATCCTCTTAACAAAATCTATGCCGTCGCACACGCCGCTCATAGCCTGTATAATCAGGCTGTTGCGGTGTACCATATACAGCTCCAGATTAGCATTGAATTTACTGGTAAAGCCCTTGTGCCATATACATATGCCATTGAGGGTAAGAAACTCCGCATCATTGGAAAGGGAGAATTCCACATCATCCCCTCTGATAAAAAGGGGTACAGGCAAATGGGACTTGCGTATCTTCTGTACAGGTATACAGCAGTACCACCAGCCGGCATATGAATTTTTCTGGAAGGTGATATCCTCATCATTTTCATAGACATTGCTCCATATTTCCATGTCCATGACCTTCTTGTTAGGTCCATAGGAGCCGTCCTCATGAACAAATCCCACATCCTCATGCTGGAAGTTCATACGCTCGAAATACAGCATGGCACCGCTTATGAACCTGTCCTTATATTTGGGCTTTAAAAGTGCCAGAAGGGAGTAGGTACGCACAAAGCTTTCAGGCATCATAGTTACATCATCATCCATAAGCAGCACATGAGTAGGAGAAAAGTCCTTGTCATCGGTGGTTTCCAGCATACCTCTTGTAAAGCCGCCGGCTCCCCCTACGTTCTCGTTGGGGATAACACGGATATACTCACTGTTGAGATCCTCCGGCACAAGTGTTCTGCCGTTGTCTATTACCACCATTCTGATATGGTCTCTTATTTCCTCGCTGCCATAGAATATCTCTCTTTCAAGAGCGTCTATATTGCGTTTTATATATCTTTCATTTTTAAAGGTGGTGGTAGCTATGGATATACGGACATCATTTATATTGTCCTCATCCACATCTGTATACCAGCCGCCCGATTCTATACACATGAAGTAGCTTGAAGGATCTGTTTCGTCCTGTTCATCCTCATCCTCATCATCCTCGTCATCCTCTTCATCGGATGAGCTGCTGCTTTTTACAGCTGATTTTGCGGATACGGCAGCTGTCTTTTTATTCTTATTAACAGTCTCCTCATCCTCATCTTCATTGCTTTCTTTGTCCTTTTCCTCTTCCTCCTCTTCCTCGTTTTCCTTGGAAGATTTTACCGGCGGTCTGAGTACGTCAAACTGGAAGCCTATTACTTCACCGTTGCTTTCCTTGGGTATATACAGCTTTATATCTGTCATTTCCGGAAGGTTATAGTATACTTCCTCGTACATATCCTTACATATCTCCGCACCTACACGGTAATGACCGAAAAGTCTTATCTTAAACCTGCCCATACAGCGAAGCTGCAGATATACATTTCCGGCATTGGTATATTTGCTCCACTTGCCCAGAGAGAAGGAATTAAAGTAGGTAAAGAATTCAACGAAATCCCCTGCTGCCCAGCGGTAGTAGGATTTGACCTTATCATATAAATATGGCGCACCTCTGTACATCATGGCATGATGCTCCTCCAGCAGTCCGCCGTAAGACAGAATAAGGTTCTGTATCTTAAACTTCCTGATCTTCATGCTTTACCTCATTTCTTATCACTGCCGTCCATCATACATTTAAGCCAGTTGTATGAATCTGAACGAAGCTTTTCAAGTATGCCGCTGACCTTGCTGTATCTTACAGGCTTTCTGAAAAGATATTCCTTTGTGCGGAAATCATCTGTCATGAATACAAGCCTTTCTTCCAGTCTCAGAAGCTCCAGAAGTGACACATATCTTGCCAGATCGGGCATATCCTTCTGCGCCATTACCACAAAGGGCTTCTCAAACACCAGAGCCATACACATTCCGTAGTAATCATCTGTTATTACAAATTCACTGTTTATAAGATAATAAAGCCAGTCATTTACAAGTATATGATATGCCGGTTCCAGACCCAATGCCTTTTGAGATTCGGGGAACCTGTTTATATCAATAAAGGTTCTCAGAGGATGGGTATGCTTTTCCATAAGGATATTGTTGCCTCTCAGCAAAAATTCCTTTTTTCTCTTATCGCCGTTTTTTACATAGCTCCATATAAAGCGGCTGCTCTTTTCCACTTCCCTTGCAGGAGCTTTTTCAGCGCAGTCCTCAAAGCATTTTTTATCACACAGGAAAACCGGGTCTATAACAAATTCCGGAGCAATGCCGAAAATGCTGTTCATTATATCAACATCATCACTTTCCTTTACGGATATGCCCTTAAACTTATGCAGCAGCATACTGTGCTTGTTAAGAGCATTCTCCACCGCAGGGAAATAGTTTCCGAAGGATGAACCATAAGCTATTCTTGTACTGTTTTCAGGAGCTGCTTCACAGAAGTAATAGCAGCCTGCCTGCTTGCCTACCACCTTAGCGTTCCATATTATATCCGATCCCGTAACGTGCATAAGAGTATTGTCATATCTCTCTTTTGCTCCCGGGTCATCAAATACATTCAAAACTTCACAATTGTCGTATATAAATTTACCGGCAATATTATCCTTATCCTCATAATGATCCGTCCACAGCTCCGGCAGCTTCTGCATGAGATAGGGCTTTCTTCCCATTTCCTCAATAGTCCTGCAAAGGGCATAGGAAGTGATTATGCTGCCGTAATCCAGTCCGAACCAAAGGCTGTATACCGCCGTATCAAGATTGCTGTTATTATTGTCGTTTGCCATTTCTGCCTCCATCAAGCCGATTAATTGCTTCTGTTGCATTTATATTCCGAAAGGTGCATATCGAAATTCACCGTATCCAGCACTATCCTGTCCTTCTTGTCTATAACGGTAATATTGAGACCTCTGCGGTTTACTGAATACTCCTTGCCGTTTATGATATTCTTGGAGACATTTCCCACCTTCATATTACGGCTCGCACAGGTGATTTTGAAACCGTCAATATCCAGTCCTCTTTTTACCAGCTCACCCCTGGAAAGTTCCTCGTATACAGTTTCTCCCCCATTGAGTATGCATATATATGAATACTGGTGCTTATCCCGGATGCTCATTTTAAAGCCTGCTTTTTTCATTGCATTATCCACCTCAGAGCTTACCGACATACCCGGAGTGTCCTTAACCGTGGCAACTATTATATAATCTTCCTTTTTCTCTGCCAGCTGTTCAAAATACATTACAGGATCCGATGTAAGGGACAGTCCGCCCCCCTGGGCTTTAAGAAGAGCAGTTACCATCTTTTTAAGCTCTTTTATTTCATTTTCCTGATTTACTATCCTGTTTATCAGAACATCATAGGAATTATAAACGGTGGTTTTTTCTGCTTCAAGAGCCTGCCTGAGCCATTTTAAGCATTTTGCCTTTTCACGCTTCAATATATTGTTTACGGGAGCAAAATCAATAGGCTTTTCAATGATCTCCTTCCAGCTTTCATCATTTATATCTGTCACAAGCCTGTCCTCCAGACCGAACATGGAAAGAAGTGACGGGAATCTGTCCGCTCCCCTGTTTTTGTTCATGATAGATACAAAGGGCTTGTTCATGATTATGGCAAAGCAGGTGCCGTGGAAGGAATCGGTAACAAAAAAGTCACAGTTTTTGATAAGCTTCAGTCTTTCCTCTACCCTGGGGTCTACTACATTCAGCCCCTTATCCGATAAGGGAGCGGTATATTCCCCTATCCTTGAAAATTCCGAAAATACACACGCCTTCATTTTCTTATTCTTTTCGGCATATTTGAGTATATCCGCCTTTTTTTCCGTAGGATCCAGAATATAGGAAGCTATATAATGCTTTTCAACAGGCATTTTAGCTTTGGAAATAAGGGTATCATAATGCCCGGTATCACACAGGAATACAGGATCCAGTACCCACTGTGCATCTATCCCGAAGTTTTCTCTGGCTATATCCACGCCGGTGTCCTCTCTTACAGAGAAAGCATCGAACTGACGGATAAAGTACGCCATTTCCGCAAGACCTCTCTTGTCTCCCCACAAATGGTCATGACCGAAGGAAGCAGCATAGGCTATCTTTTTCTTGGTATTGTCCACCCATTCCAGTGATGGCATCCTGCCCAGTGCCTTGTAAAGATTATACTGATAAAGCTGATCCGAGCCTACCACGAACATTTCACAGCTATTGTTGAAGGAACGCATATCATCGGCGGTTTCCTTCTGATGCGACATTGCTATTTTCGGATAAGGCGGCTCTAAATACAGCTTTGATACATTTATAGGCAGTGCCTTGCCCGGTGCATCCTTTGGTCTTTCTATCATAAGGCAGTTATAGCCCATATCCTCCAGAGTATTATAGAGAGCATACTGGGTCAGGGAACCGCCGAAATTTCCGGCATAATAATTGCTCACAAGTCCTATGTGGTACTTATAGCTCAGAGCCTTTGAAACTGCTGATTCAAAGGTAGTATTTCCGTCACGCATAAACTTGAAAAAGCGCTGACGGTTTACATTTGGTGTCATTTTCAGTATGACCCTGTTATGGAATTTTGTTGTAAGAGGAAATTCCTTCAGAACAAGGTCTTTCTTTATTCCGTCCAGGATCTCTCTGCCCTTCCGGCTGTTGATATATATAAGGGATGTTCCCTTACCGTCTGACTGTGTCTTGTCGATACGCTGTATTCCCCAGAAATCTCCTATGGATATATCTCCATGGCGTGGGAATACGGAGAAGGGACATCTTTCACAGCTCTTTCTCAGGTCTAAGTTTTTAAGGAAGGCTTTCAGGTACGGATCGGTAGAGGAGGTGCCGTGATAATCTGTTCCGTCATCAAATGTGATATATATATGCTGAGCTGTCCAGCCGAACTGCTTATCCCTGAAGCCCACAGAAGTGACCTTCTTTCCCCTGAACTTCTGCTCCAGATATTTATGAAGTATCTGCTGAGGCTGTACACCGTGACAGATAAGATCCACCGTATACAGATTCTCATATTCCCTGCCCAGATAGTTGTAAAGAGCAGCCACCTGACATGGTGTACCTGTAAACAGTACCGGCTTATCCTTTACAAGATAGCTCTTTACCTGTCTGTATATGTCATGAGGATGGGACTGTGCATACTTGGATCCTCTTAATTTTCCTATATCCCCGGGAGAGGTTATCATAATATGGTCAACAGAAAAATCCTTGCCGAAAGCCACGCCTGCCACAACGCCGCCCTTATCAAAAACATAATTGGCAATAGGCGTGAACATTCCGCCGGAGGAGCTGACCGCTCTTATTTCATCTGCGGCTCTTGCCGCATACATTACCGGCTTTTTTTCATTTTCCTTTTTAAGGTTGAGAGCAGGACATACCCCCGTACACTTGTTGCAATCAACACAAAGTTCACCGTTGGTAACAGGTACCAGAAAACCGTCCTTATCCGGCTCCAGACTTATGGCATTTACAGGACAGGCATTGGAGCAGCCGCCGCAGCCTGTACATTTTTCCTTTACAATATCCAATATATCAACCATTATAGCATATACTCCTTAAACATATCAAAGCTCCAGATACTTGTTCCAAAAGCTCCTTGTCATCATTCTCCTGCTGTTTGCACCGAATTCCGCTGTGACCCTGTCATAGTCACGGTCTATCTGCTTACACAGTCTCTTGAAACGCTCCCTGCATTCCTTCATTTTGTTCTTATCACGCCATGTCATAAATCCCTTACGGCTGGCATAGTCATAATTGAGCACTCCTGCACGCCTGTATACAGAGGACTGCTGTACTCCCACGGTTGATACTATATTCACTCCGTATTTTGCCGAAAGGTAATGTCCGTTAATGGTAAAATGGTTCTTGATCCTTGCCATCAGACCCACTGCCGCCGGCTGGTCACAGGAAATACGGAAGGACTGCATAACAAAGGGTATCCCCCCCTGTATCTCCTCAACATACTGCAGCTTATATCCGTCATTCATAACACTTTTATGAAGTGCCTCCCCGTCCTGATCCATAAGCCAGTTCAGACCTCTGAGATAATCCTCCACGCCTCTCATAATAAGCTCGGCGTTCTTATACCTGTAAAGTCTCACCTCATCCATGATCTGTCTTTTCAGGATCCTTTTCAGTATCTTCTTGTTTATCACCATATGGTGTACTGCATTGTCAATAAGGCGGTTTCTCATAATGTAGTAGAAAAGGAAGGAGGAATACTTGTTCTCAAAAGGCTCATGCCATACGCATATGCCGTTCATAAGTATAAGATGCCTCATATTACGCAAGCCGTATTCTATATCGTCCCCTCTTATAAAAATAGGCAGGGGCAGATTATCCTCTCTTACCACTGAGGCAGGAAAAGCGCAGAACCACCATGCATTATACTGGGAGCTTTCCTCTATTTCATTGAGTATAACATTTTCTGTTTCACGAAGATCAAGATCTCTCTTGAAGGAGATTATATCCCCGCAGTTCCATGCAGCTCCGGCTTCCACCTGTTTAAAGGGCAGATCAAGACGCAGCATTGATCCTCCTATAAAAGCATCCTTGAAGCCGTCGCTGAGAAGTGCCAGCATGGTATAGGTACGAAGGATGGCCTCCGGCTCTATCCTGATGTCATCATCCATTACAAGTATATGGGTGATCCCCTTTTCTTCACGAACATCCCCTATCTCTATCATACCCCTTGTAAAGCCGCCTGCACCGCCAACATTCTTATTCTGAACTATGTGTATCCTGTCACCTTGCAATGAGGGTATATCCAGGGTATGAGCATTATCCGAAACAAATACCTCCAGCTTGTCATGCAAAGCAGAAGCTTCATTTTCAAGGAAGTATTTTCTGAGCTTCAATAGATTTGCTTCTACAAAGGTCTCTCTCTTATAGGTGCAGATATCTATGGCTATCTTAACTCTGTCCACCTGCTCGGGGGGTATGTCAGTACTGTAATTTCCTCCGTAAAACCGTGAGTTATTGCTTACAGAGTGAAGATT
>CACZQG010000306.1 GCA_902783235.1 uncultured Ruminococcus sp. | reverse complement strand
TGCCATAAATAATCAGCCTCCTGTGATGTTATTTCTATTTTATCACAGTTTGCTGACTTTTTACAGACTTTTTTTCAGAGGGTCATTATATCACAACATCAAGGTGCTGTCAATAGAAACGTCATAGTACTTCGACGAAAAACTTCTATACCGGTATCTCCCTTTTGTTGCGGAGTTTTTTTCCAAAAGCGACATTTCTTGAAGATAAAATATTTGCTGGCTGTATCAGAAGGTTTCTGCATTTCCGCTGAAAGCTCCGAAGCCGCCAAAGCCGCCTCTGTCATCTCCGGGCATTTCGTCCGGCATTTCACCGCCCGGCTGACCGCCTCTCATACCTCCTCTCATGCCGCCATGTCCGCCGCCCATCATGCTCTGAGGTATTTCCGACACCTCTTCACCGTTGACTATTATAGTGCCGCCGTTGAATTCTGCCTTACCGTCATAATCGAAGGATGACATTTGTGCGGTTACATTTATAGTTCCGCCGTTTACAATGATAGAACCGTTAGCGTCTATACCATCTGTATCCCCGGGGCCTACTTCTACATTCAATTCTCCGCCGTTTATCTCTACAGTAGGTTCATATGCAGTGGACTTGCTGGATGCATTTATACCGTCGTCGGTGGAGTATATATCTATTTTGCCATCATTGATGAGAACATATGTGGATTCAAGACCCTCGGGAGCATTGACGGATATTTCTCCTCCGTCTATCTGTAAAAGTGCTGTAGCCTGCATTCCATCGCTTTCACCTTCAATTGTGAAAGTGCCGCCTGAAATTGTTATGGTGCCTTCTGCCTGATCATTTTCACAGTGGAAGCCATCCTTGGCTTTGGGTATATTGAATACTCCGTCCTTTACGGAGATGGAATCATTGGCTTCAAAAGCATCAAGCTCTGTGCTGACATTATAAGTGCCGCCGGTGATCTTCAGATCATCCTTGCAGCTGACTCCATTGCCGCTGTCCGATTGGATATTCAGTGTTCCTGTACCGTTGAGAACCAGATCGTCCTTTGAGTATATAACAGCATCAGTGTTGGTATCACCGTCTGCCTTGAATTCGCCGCTTACTGTAAGAGCACTTTCACCCTTGGCTGTGGTGACAAATACCTTGTCAGCGGAAATTACGTAGATGGCAGGGAAATCATCGTTAGTAATGCTCACATTGTCCAGTACAAGCTGGATCTTGGCTTTTTCGTCTGCCTCTATGCGGATGGTACAGTTTTTAGCTGTTCCACTTATTAGATAGGTACCCTCGTCCTTTATATCTATGGTCTTGCTGTCGGAAACTGTTATTTTTTCAGCATTACTTGTATCGGGATCCTGCTCCAGATCACGCTGAGTATATATACCGTCTACTTTTTCTTCTTTTTCATCATCATTATTGTTGCTGCTTGAAAGCTGCTCAACTTCAAGCTCGCTGCTGCTTTCGGAAGATGATGCTTCCGATGAGGAGGCGGATTCTGAAACCGATGAGGATGCATCTGAGGTTGTGTCCGATGCTGTAGATGAGCTGTTTCCGCCGCATCCGGTCATTGAAGCTGAGAGCATTGCTGCAAGAATCAGTGAGAATAATACATTTTTTTTCATATGAATACATCCTTTCCTATTTGCCGTGGTGTTTGTTTTCTATGGTTTTATTATACAACATATATTTGATAATTGAATGTGGTTAAGATGGAAAATTGGGCATTTTCATGTGGAATTTTATAAAAAGAATTGTGATGAGAATGTGAAATCACAGCTTTTACAGGTGAGGATATGGAGCTCATTGATGAAAAACTATTTCCAGATGTTTAAAGCCTCGATCATTACAGCTCCCGGAATACCCATAATAAGTGATACAGCTGTATTAAACAGATTGACGGGTGGAGCATAGCCCAGCCTGTCCCCGTAAAAATGAAAAAGTAAAAGAGCACCGCTCCCGGACATCATTCCTATTAGTGAGTGGATAAATGCGTGATCTCTCTGTGCATAGGTAAGCAGCATTATAATACCTGCAATACCGAATATCCCTATTAATATGTAAACAAGCATTTTTACCTCCTTATAAAAGTATATATCCCAGTGCCAGAAGCAGCTTCATATCTGCCCCCTCATTTGAAAGGATAATGATAAGAAGCATTAGCAGCAGCTTGTCACCCTCTATCTTTATACCGGGAAGCAGATCTCCCAGTATACTTTTTTCCGGTACAACTGCTTTTCCCTCCATTTCCTTGGAGGGATCATCCTCCTGCTTTGCGGATGATGCTTCGTTATCTGTCGTTTTTGCCCTGCTGTGCATCTCCCGTGTACGGCGAAGGGCATCCTGACGCATATGCTCTATATCAGATCTGCTGTAATTCATCTATATCCCTCCGAAAAAGTCATTGAGCATACCGTTTTCCTTCAGCAGTTCCAGGACGGAGATTATCTTCAGGATCTTTACTGCCTTATCCACCCTGGCACGGCGTTCATCCTTGAGAAGCGGCTTCAGAGCAAGCAGCAGTGCTGTATTCTTGCCTCCGCCGGCACCATTCATGATCCCTTGCAGCATGAGAAGCTTTGATGGGTCAAAGGTCGGAGCGTCGCCATTTGCATCAGTCCGGCTGTTTTCACTGCTGCCTGTGTCTGCCTCCTGCTCTGATGAGGAAAACATTTGTGCAAGCTCGTTTATCTGGCGCATACTTTCCTCATCATTGAGCAGCTCCTGTATTTTTTGTGACATATCTTCCATTTTTACCACCCCGGATCTTTTCAATTATTGCCTTAAACTGGGAAAATGAACGGAACAGAGGTGAGTATACAGGTCAGCTACGGCTATTTCCCCCCTGTTATTTTTTTATAAAGTGCCTGAGCCTGGGGAGTGGAAATGAATTTCTCCATAAGCTTGGGGTTATTCACTATCATATTGAATTTCTTTGTTTCCGATTTCCCCATTTTTCCAAGGGCAGCATCGAATTTTCCCTCTTCAAACTGCTTTTTCAGTGTTTCGGCAGGTACGTCAAGCTTTTTACTTAATGAAGCGAAAAGTGCATCTGCTTTTTTAGGATCGATCTGAGCCATAATGATTACCTCTTTTTCAAATTTTTTCTTGTATGCCCGAAAAATATATTGTAATTATTCTATATTTATGTTATAATTTAAATATGTATGCAAATAAATATAAAAAAGGTGATAGCAAAATGAAAATAATAGTTGTATCTGATTCCCACGGCCGGATGCAGCCGTTGGAAAGGATAATACGTGAAATGTATGCTGATCTGTATATACATTTAGGTGACGGTGAAAGAGAGCTGGATGATATCTGCGTCGCAAACCCCGATAAGCAGATATATCATGTACGGGGTAACTGTGATCTGGCTTCCATATCTCCTCAGGAGCTGCTGATA
>CACZQG010000305.1 GCA_902783235.1 uncultured Ruminococcus sp. | reverse complement strand
GTCAAAGAGATTTTGTGCAAGATAGCGGAAAATCTGCAAGCAGATGACGTGCAAAGCTTCCAAGCGGTCTTTGTGCGGTGTTGCCTTAACTTATGATCCGATTTAGGATAATATCCGTGCAAAGTATGCTCATCTGCCGCAGTTAAAGCTTTTATGTTATCAAATAGCAAGACAATGCAGAACTAATGCAATCGGACTTTATGTAATACCACCTTAATAGCTGTCATTATTGTAGCTTTGACGCTCTTTTCTTTTCATCATCCTGCGGTATCTTAGAGGGGTCTGACCATTGATCTGCTTAAATACCCTTGTAAAATGCGATGCTGTGGCATATCCCACCTTAAAAGCAATACTTTCTATAGTCAGATTTGTATTTTGGAGCAGCTCCTCTGCTTTTTTGCACCTTATGGTATTAAGATACTGCAAAAGTGTTATGCCGGTGTACTCTTTAAATATACGCATAAGATAGCTTTTATTTATAAACAATGCATCTGCCACCTTATCCACCTTGAATTCCTCTGCATAATGCTGCCTTATGAATTCCTCAGCTCTTTCCACAGGGCTTGCGTCGCCCATCTCCATTGATTCTTTTTCTTCTGTTTTCATATCATTTTTCCTTAATAATAAATGTCCCTCTCCTAAAAGAACCGCTGTTACCCATAAAGCAACAGCGGTAAGGAGTATTTGGGCAGCACCCGATAATCCCGGTGCTTACCATATCTGTAAACAAATAGGTAAATTCTTATTTCTTAACGTTGAAGGCATCCATCTGAGGATATACTGCACTGTCTCCCAGCTGCTCCTCAATTCTCAGAAGCTGATTATATTTAGCAACTCTTTCAGAACGGCTGGGGGCACCGGTCTTTATCTGGCAGGTATTGAGAGCTACTGCAAGGTCAGCAATAGTAGTATCTGCGGTCTCTCCCGAACGATGTGAGGATATTGCTGTATATCCTGCCTTATGTGCCATCTTGATAGCCTCCAGAGTTTCAGATACAGAGCCTATCTGATTCAGCTTGATAAGGATAGAATTACCGCAGCCCATAGATATACCCTTTGAAAGACGTTCTGTATTTGTTACGAACAGATCATCGCCTACAAGCTGTACCTTGTTGCCGATCTTTTCGGTCATCTTCTTCCAGCCTTCCCAGTCCTCTTCATCAAGGCCATCCTCAATAGAGATAATAGGATACTTGTCTATAAGTGATTCCCAGTGTGCAATAAGCTCATCGGAAGTAAATTCCTTTCCGCTCTTGGGCTGTTTATAGAATCCCTTGCCCTTTTCGCTTTTCCATTCAGAAGAAGCAGCATCCATTGCGATCATGAAGTCCTTACCCGGCTCGTATCCTGCTGCTTTTACAGCATCAAGAATAGTCTCGATAGTCTCTTCATCACTGGAAAGATTAGGAGCAAATCCGCCTTCATCGCCTACAGATGTAGCAAGTCCCTTATCCTTGAGTATTTTGGAAAGGGCATGGAAAACCTCAGCACACCATCTCAATGCTTCCTTAAATGAGGGAGCACCTACAGGCATTATCATAAATTCCTGTGTATCCACTGTATTTGTGGCATGAGCACCGCCATTTAAAATATTCATCATGGGTACCGGCAGTTTGTTTCCGGAAATACCGCCCAGGAATCTGTAAAGGGGTATATCCAGTGCATTTGCAGCAGCTCTTGCACAGGCAATAGATACTGCCAGAATAGCATTTGCACCCAGCTTGGATTTATCCTTAGTACCATCAGCATCATTCATCGCCTTATCAACTGCATAAATATCCGAAGCATCCATTCCTACTATTTTTTCGGCAATAACTGTATTTATGTTGTCCACTGCCTTTGAAACGCCCTTACCCAGATATCTTGACTTATCTCCGTCACGAAGCTCCAGTGCTTCAAATTCACCTGTCGATGCACCACTGGGAGCTGTACCCCTTGCAACAGTACCATCAATAAGAGTAACCTCTGCTTCAACTGTGGGGTTTCCTCTGGAATCAAGTATTTCTCTTCCAACTACTTTTTCAATTTCAAGATATGCCATTTTCATTCTCCGTTCCGCCGCATTAAAATAATATGAAAGCCAATGTGCGGCTAATTATTATTTGACTGTCTTGTCATATTATAG
>CACZQG010000304.1 GCA_902783235.1 uncultured Ruminococcus sp. | reverse complement strand
GTACACCCATCTTTATCAGTAAACATCAGAAAAATGATATTTCTATCCACTCGTTTACGTCGTTAATTCCATTTATCTTTAGCTTCGTTGAACGATTTATAGTGCATGAGATATACTCTAACATCTCCAATAAGTCCCACCGGATAAGGCTTGTCCGACTCAGCCTCAACTAAATCCTCAGATAAATATCTATCAAGGTCCGATACAAATTTTATATAATCGCTCGCCTCAAACAACAAATTTATTGTTGGAGTATTGAACTTTAATCCAAGATCGTGTAGTATCATCCCGCCGTTGCAGTTTGATGAAATGATGGTTGGATTATTGTTCTTCAATCTTCTGATCTTGCGGTTCTTATACAACCGCCATTCGATTCTGGAAATAATACTCATCATCCAAATTAATCACTTTATATTCATTGGAAATAATTTTACATGCAAATTTGGAAAAAACCTGAACAGCCACAATCTAAGCTTTTGCTTTTTATTATAATGGATATCAGTTATCATTCTTTTATAGCAACTATTATATAGCTTTTTTAGTTCACTAAGGCGCTCTCTTACGATAGGATCTTTCTTATCTAACAGCGTATATGCACTTGCAAGTCTTGAATAAATGGCTAAATACGCTTCATCGGCGTGTTCGTGGTGTCCGTGTGAATCAAGAAATGTCGCTCTCTCATATACAGCATCAACTATATCAGTGTTTTTCAGTTTATACTCATCATGCATTATACTGTCAGAACGGATGTAATAGAAATACAATGTTTTTCCAACATATACGAGTTTATCCAACTTTTCAAGTATAAAATGATAAATGAAACAGTCCTCAAATAGTTTTCCTTGTGGGTAGCGTAAATCTCTAAAAATACTTTTATGATATAATTTATTGCAGGCGGAAGGCTGATAAAGCGTTTGATACATTTCTTCTCCTGAAACCGTTCTTTCTTCATTGGATCCAATATAAGACAGTTTTCTCTCGCCTTTATCATTAAATGATTCAATATTACAAACAGACATCATGCTTCCTGTTCTGATGATTGCATCATACATTACTTGCAAAAAATCAGGAGAAACATAATCGTCGCTATCAATAAACGAAATAAATTCGCCTGATATACGGTCTAATGCAGTATTTCGCGCATCAGATAATCCGCCGTTTTCTTTGTGAATGACTTTTATCCTAGAATCCTTTTTACTCCATTCGTCACATTTTTCCAAACAACCGTCAGTTGATCCGTCATCTACCATAATTAATTCAAAATCCGAAAAAGATTGACTTAATATACTCTCTATACATCTATCGAGACAGTTAAACACGTTATATACGGGAACTATTACACTGATTTCCGGCATATTCACCAACCTATTTTAAACAAGTTTCTCACTTTGCTCGTCATATAAGGAGCCTTAATAAATGCTTTTGTCCACAATTTTTGCTTTCCATTATATGACGATATCGCTCTTTTAACATTGATCTTCGTTATACGATCAAGTATCTCTTTTCTATGAGTTTTATGAGGATCAAGATCCGAATAGTAGCAGAGCATTTGAAAATGAAATCTGCAAGAACCAAAATAAGTCTTTTCAGCTTTGGGGACCAGATTCGGAAACCGCAATTTCATATACTCGACTCGTTCCATCAGAGCATCAAGTGCATCCAAACGTTGAAGGGAATAATCTCTGCCCATTGCACTCTCGGAATGCTGAAGATAATAATAGTAGACCGAGTCCGTAAAGACATATCTTTCTGCGTTTCCTATTACCCTATAAGTCCAATATTCATCGTCTATATACTTCCCTTTTGGAAATCTATTATCAGCGATAACGCTGCTCTTATATAGCTTATTGACAGGCGTCTGTCTTATCGTACTATCGTCCATATATACGCTTAATGCATCTTCTGCCGAATATACAGTTATATGCCCATTGGTTTTTGTCCCCAAAATCTGATCTGTTGAGTCTGTTTTTTCAATTCTCGAATCTACGATATCGGCATCGTATTTCGACATTAATTCCAACATGTCTTCATACATATTTGGAACGATAAAATCATCAGAATCCACAAGTGCAATATATTCTCCGGTTGCCGAATCCAGTCCAACGTTCTTTGCATCCGCGGCGCCGCCGTTTTCTTTATGTATGACCTTTATACGTGTATCTTTTTTCGCCCACTCGTCGCAAATTTGCGGGCAGTTATCCGGAGAACCGTCGTCGACGAGGATTATTTCCAAGTATTTATATGTCTGGCTGACGACCGAGGATATGCAGCGGTCGAGATATTTTTCGGTATTATAGACCGGAATAATAACGGAAATCAAAGAATCGTTATTCATTTTTTGTTCCTTTAAAGGTACGTCTGATCAGTGACGAAAACCGTCCGATCAAATACGCAGGCTTAAATGATGTTGTTTTAAAATCAATTACCTCTATCAATTCATTTGAATTATAAGTGTGAATACCGGCAGGAGTTATAGCAGGTTCAAAGACTATGTCCTCAGGACTGAGGGTCATTAAATTATTCTCGATATATGAAGCGCTGTCAATGCTCTTAATTTCGCTGAAAACGAGCCCTTTTCCATAATACTCTTTGCAGTTTTGCGACACTCTTATCGTTTTACCGTTAAAATCGAAAAACTTACCGCCGGGACGTGCGACCGCATCATCGTTTGAAATAGTAATATAGGATTCGTCTTCCGGTATCATTTCTTTGCCGCAGCTGTACATCAGCAACTTTTTGTTATTTTGATCTGAAATATCATACGTAAAGGCAAAAATGCGCCCATTATCTTCAAGGAACGTTGTATCGACATACTTAACATTTTGTTTCAGTACGCGGATTTTTTTCCATTTTTCCGGGAAGTCAGTAGCTTCATATACACATAAATTATTGCCTTTGTTAGATTCCGGGATGATATATATATTTCCATCCTGCTCAAAAATAAAAGGATATGAGAGGTGGTACGGCTCTTGAATCACCGACGTCCATTTAGTAAAGACACCGGCGTCATAAATGCAGTAACCGATTTCCCCGCGCTTGTTCAATACATTGATCAATTCGGCAAAAATATACGTCTTATTATTGTGAACAAAAACAAATGGATCGGCAGCGCAATACTTCCATGTATTCTTTATCCGTTTAAAAGGAGTATCTCTTTCTTCTAAAATCGATCCGGTCGGCATCATTCTGAATGCCGTGCCCCAGCAATTACTTTTAAACTTCATGATTTATCTGTACTTGTCCTTTTTCAGCTTATAAAAAATCGAAAATACGGGTTTACATAACCAGGGAGCATACAATATCATAAAAGCATGTATCCGGCCCGAAAAATTCAGATCTCCTATGCAGTCGCGCGTTTTTTTTATATTGCTGCGGTATTGTTTTTTATATTTTTTATATTTTTTTGCTTCCTTTTTTGTAAGAAGTGTATAAGTTGATATATTTGTCCTTAAATACGCTGTTTTAGCTATACGCTTTACGTTTTCACTTTCATCTAAACACGCCTTCAGAACAAGTTCTTTTACTTTAACGGGATGAAATACGTGTTTATCTGCGATTTCACTTGTACAGGCTGAATTTTCTCTTCTTATATAGTTATATTTACACTCATCCGAATAAACAGATTTATTCGCTTTCTTAAATAAATAAAAATTGATCAGATTATCTTCGTTGTAAAGGATAGTCTTTTCAAAACGAATATCGTTGAACAATTCAGAACGGTATAGCTTGTTCCAACATCCCGGCTCGATCCTGTCTCCTTTAAGCAGATCGATGATCCCTTTTTCATGATCCTGTATCCAAACTTCTCCCGTGCCGTAAAACGGAGTATCATCGCATCCTTCACGAACGAGCATAAAACCGCAATGGGAGATATCTGCGTTATATTGTTCAGCATTATTCAGCAAGAATTCAAACATGTCGGATTCTGCCGTGTCATCTCCGTCCACGAAGCCGATATAATCGCCTGAGGCTATATCAAGAGCATCATTTCTTGCCGCTGACACGCCTTCATTCCGCTTGTGAATGACTTTTATCCTGTTGTCCCTCGATGAATACTCGTCAAGTATACGGCCGGAATCGTCGGTAGATCCGTCGTCAACAGCAATTATTTCAAGGTTCTCATAAGTTTGATTCATCAAGCTGTCAAGACAGCTCGGCAAATACGGCGCTATATTGTAAACCGGAATAATAACAGATATAAGTTTCATACTAAGATCCTTACGAGTTTGCGAGGTTCTCTAAAAACTCCTCGTTTTTCTTTACAAGTTCATTTTTATTAAACATAAGCCCTCTGAAGCGAGCGCGTTCTTTATATTTGAAATACAGAGTGCTGTCATCGATCATTTTCTTTAAGGAATTAAATAACGAGTCCTCTTCGTTTTCGCAAATAACACCATATTCATTGTCTCCGAGCAGCTCTTTCATACCGGACACCTTTACCGTGCATACAGGAGTACCGACGATAAGCGCTTCCGTCACGGCAGTACTGAACCCCTCGGAATAGCTGGAACACACAAACAGATTGCTCTTAGAAACGTATTTATAGGGATTCTCTTTATAGCCGAGTAGTGTGAATGAATCGGTAATACCGTTTTCATTGATCAATGACGTCAGGTCATCCTTTTCAGGCCCGTTTCCTATCACATATGTATGAACTCTTTCCCCATCGTCGATCAGCCTTTTGTGAATATGGATGAGACGGTCAAAACCTTTAATCTTCTTTAAGGAACCCACCGCGACTATATTGAATTCATCTTTTGATACAGGAAATCCCTCAGCGCTTTCAGAAGCAAGCTTCGCGATATTCTTATTATCAACTACATTGTAGATAACCGCAGAAGAAGTATCCAAATTAAAGGTCCTGTAAAAGCCTTCTTTCAGTGTTTCAGCCACGCATACGATCTTATCAAATCTTGAATAGCACTTACATGCTTCTTTGACAGACCTGAATGATTTCACTTTGCTCTTAGTTTGTTCCCCGTGT
>CACZQG010000303.1 GCA_902783235.1 uncultured Ruminococcus sp. | reverse complement strand
ACCGCAAGCCTTTGAAAAGGCTTGACCTAAACTTTTGTATTTAAGTAATTCATAGTTTATTACAAATCGCTTACTAAAATTGATTTCCATGGGAGATTCTTTGCGGTATTGAATTTTTTTCCGATTTGTGATATTATATTAAGTATGTAAATATCAATTCAAGGCAATACCGCACAAAGATTTTGCGTTGCTGCCTTCAGAACAATAATTACAGGAGGGAAAACCTAAAATGATCCTTCAAGATCATAGCCCCAAATACGAAATGACAAACACCCGATTTGAAATGCTCGGTAAAAACCTTAAAATATGTGTGAGCGACGATCACGGCTTCGGAACGGATGCTTTTTTGCTCACCCACTTCTGCGGCTACAAGCGGAAGGATATTGCCTGCGACCTGGGTACAGGCTGCGGCATCATACCTATGATAATGCAGAGAAAAGATCCCCCACGGCTCACCTATGCTGTGGATATTCAGGAAAAAGCTATAGAACAGCTCAGAATATCTGTTTCCCAATGCAGCATAGACAATATCATGCCCATCAGGGCAGACCTGAAGGAGCTATGGGAGGATGCACCCCTGGATCAGCTTAGTCTTGTGACCTGCAATCCTCCATACAAGGCTCCCAATGCAGGAATGCAAAGCCTGTCTGATGCTCAGAGGATAGCAAGGCACGAAATACTATGCGACATAAATGATGTATGCCGTGCAGCGGCAAGACTTCTTAAATTCGGCGGAAGGCTATGCCTGTGCAATCGCCCGGAAAGGCTCAGCGATGTGATCGCTGCAATGAAGCAAAACAATATTGAGCCAAAAAGACTGCGATTTGTCAGTAAAAATCCGCAGACTGCTCCCTGGCTTTTTCTAATAGAAGGAAAAAAGGGCTCCAAGCCCTTTATGACCGTAGAACCGCAGATGTATGTTTGGGATGAAAACGGCTACACTCCCGAGATGCAAAGCATCTATACCGCCGGACTTGATAAGGAGATAGGATAATGGGTACACTTTATGTGGTGGGAACACCCATCGGCAATATGGAGGACATTACATTCCGTCAGCTTGAAACTCTCAAAAACGTGGATTTTATTGCTGCCGAGGACACACGGGTGACCTTGAAGCTCCTTAACCGCTTTGAGATCTCAAAGCAGCTTGTAAGCTTTCACGGACACAGCAGCCGCTCCTGCGCCGAAAACATTGTGGCAAGGATCGAAAACGGTGAAAATGCCGCCATTGTTACAGATGCAGGTATGCCCTGTATATCCGATCCGGGGGAGATACTGGTGAGAATATGCGCTCAGAAGAGTATAGATGTTAAGGTAGTGCCGGGTCCCAGCGCAGTAGTCTCTGCCCTTGCCATATCCGGACTGGATACTTCACGTTTTGCCTTTGAGGGATTTCTCTCCATGACCAAAAAGCAGCGTACACAGCGGCTGGAAAGCATAAAAAATGACAGCAGAACACTTATTTTCTACGAAGCACCTCATAAATTACGTGCCACACTGGAGGATCTGTACAGGTATCTGGGCAACAGAAGAATAGCCCTTTGCCGTGAGCTTACCAAGATATATGAAGAGGTACTGAGAATGACCCTGAGTGAAGCTATAGCCTACTACGAAGCTGCCAATCCCAAGGGAGAATTTGTTCTGGTGGTAGAGGGAGCCTCCCCGGATGACAGTATGGAGGAGCTGACAGAAGAACAGGCAGTGGATCTTGTAAAGGCTCTGGTGAGCAAGGGAAAAAAGCTTTCAGATGCCTGCCGTGAGATCGCAGGACAGACTAAATATTCAAAAAGCTTTCTCTATTCGGAAATGCTCAGAGAAGAGGAGGAAATGCAATGAGGATACCAAGGGCTGCCTGCATAAACGATCTGTCAGGCTTCGGAAGGTGCTCCCTTACAACAGCAATAGCCGTGCTGTCCGCATCGGGGGTACAGGCGTGTCCCGTGCCTACAGCGGTGCTGTCAAAGCATACAGGCTTCGATCACTACGTTTTCCGTGATCTTACCGACAGCATGATGGACTATATGGATGACTGGAACGATATAGAATTTGATGGGATATACAGCGGATTTTTAGGCTCTGACAGCCAAATACAGGCAGTGGAAAGCTTTATAAAAAAGCACGACTGCTGTGTGGTGGTGGATCCTGTCATGGGAGACAGCGGAAAGCTGTACGCTACATATACAAAACAAATGCAGGAGGAAATGAAACGTCTTGCCGACTGCGCCGACATTCTCACCCCCAATATAACCGAGATCTGCTTTCTCACAGACAGCGAGTATTGCGGCGAGGACATATCACCGGAACAGGCAATAGAGCTGATAAAAAAGCTGCGTAAACGAACACAAGCCAGGATCGTACTTACCGGTATTGCCAGGGATGATAAAATGATAAATATGACCTATGACAGCAGCGGTATCAGCATAAGTGAAGTAAAACGTGAAAACAAGGTGTTTTCCGGAACAGGGGATATTTTTTCCTCCATAGTCTGTGCCTTTACCCTGAGGGGACGTTCTCTTCATGAATCAGTAAACATCGCCGGAAAATTCATCTCCTCCGCTATTGAAAGGACAGTCACCTCCGACACCTCACTTACCGAAGGGGTGATCTTTGAACCCCTTCTATACAAGCTGGGAGAGATCTGACCGCTGAAAAAGCACCACGGAGCTATACTAATATTTAAGGCAGCACCGCACGATCCTTGTGCGGTGCTGCCTTATATTTTTATTTTAGCTTGTGAAATTCAATATGTGAACCGAAATTATGGATGCATCATTTTTCATTGCCTGATATTGATGTCCCAATTAAATCTTGAAGATTTATGCGAAGAATATGCCCCAAGGGCATTTGCATTTCTATCCAAATCAAAGATT
>CACZQG010000302.1 GCA_902783235.1 uncultured Ruminococcus sp. | reverse complement strand
TTTTTTAGTTTGCTATAATATTGATGTCCCAACTAAATCTTGAATTTTCTGCTTGTCTAAATACTGAACTTCTGCGTCGGAAAGGCTTGAAATATGCAAGCATTTCACCAAATTTTAAATTTGGATAGAAATGCAAATGCCCTTGGGGTACGCCAGTATTCATGCACCTTTACTCCTTGAATTTCAGCATTTATTCTTCGCATAAATCTTCAAGATTTAATTGGGACATCAATAGCAACTTTCCGGGTTCGGAAGCTTTGATTATGCTTTTTAGCAGCTCTTCGAGCTCACCACTGCCTAACGCTCAAAAGTATGAGCGAAACGTAATCTAATTCACTCTTTTAGCTGCTCTTCGAGCTCACCACTGCCTAACGCTCAAAAGTATGAGCGAAAATAAAAGCTTTTCCCGAAAAGCAGCCTTTGCGAATGTTTTAATTAGTCCTGCTCTTCATAAGCACGAAGCTTTTCCGCCAGAGCTACACTGCGCTCCTGCTCATCCTTTAAAAGTCGGCTGATGACCTCATTGTCAAAAATGGATTTATCAAACGCCTCCTTATACCTGGAGCATTCCTCCTTGTATATCTCGTTATCCTGCTTGAGCCTTTCTATAAGACGCTCATTCTGTTCCGCATCAGGCTGAAGTCTCGTGTATTTCACCTTATAGCCCTCCAGCTCGGACACCTGCTTTTCCAGCTCCACGATCCTCAGCTGCATCTGACGTATTTTCTGCTCATATACCGCAGCCATACCGCTTTTATCAGAGGCTATAAGATTTATCTGACGGCGGAGCTTTTCGGAGTTGTCCAGAAGGTCTATCATTATCTCCTCAAGCTCTTTTTCTCTTGGTGTAAGTTCTCTCATTTTGTCTCTCCTGTTTCTTGTCAAAGGAATGCTGACATATTATTTTTTTATAATAGTGCTTTGCTCCTTATGGCTAAAGCCTCTGTCAGTCAGCACTTCCGATAAATGCCTTGAATGCCTTATATGCCATATATGTATCTATCTTTGATACTGTTTCAAAGGGAGCGTGCATGGAAAGTACCGGTACACCTACATCAATAGTATCAATATTCATATTTGCGATATACGCAGCAACAGTTCCGCCGCCGCCCATATCTACCTTACCAAGCTCGCCGGTCTGCCATATAACATCATTGCTGTCCAGCAATCTGCGTATCTTTCCTACAAACTCAGCTGATGCATCGGAGGTACCTGACTTGCCTCTTGCACCTGTAAACTTTGTAACACAAACTCCGTAGTTTATATAAGCGCAGTTTCTCTTTTCCAGTACATCCGGGAATGTGGGATCAAAGGCGGAGTTTACATCAGCAGACAGGCACTGTGAAGCTGAAAGAACGTGTCTGCCCTCAGCACCGAATTCAGCAGCCAGATCACAGATAAAGAATTTCAGATAGGAGGACTGTAAGCCTGTATTGCCGTCACTGCCTGTTTCCTCCTTATCGGTAAGAACAGTTACAGCGGTTTTTACGGGAGCATCACAGTCAACTGTCGCCTTTAAAGCGGTATAGGCACACACTCTGTCGTCATGGCCGTAGGAGCCTACAAGGCTTCTGTCAAAGCCCACATCCTTTGCCTTGAACGCAGGAACAGCTTCCAGCTCGGCAGAAAGAAGATCCTCCTCAACTATTCCGTACTTTTCATTGAGTATATTCAATATATTCAGCTTTACAGCCTCGCTGAGATCATCCTCCTTAAAGGGTCTTGAACCGATAACGATATTCAACTCCTCACCCTTGATGCCCTGTGCCAGCGGTCTTTTCATCTGCTCTGCTGCCAGATGGGGAAGAAGGTCGTTTACACAGAATACCGGATCATCCTCTTCCTCGCCTATGCGTACCTTTACACTTGTGCCGTCTGCCTTTACTATAACACCGTGAAGTGCAAGGGGAATAACAGACCACTGATATTTTTTAATACCGCCATAATAATGGGTCTTGAAAAGTGCCATTTCCGTATCCTCATAAACAGGGCACTGCTTCAGATCAAGACGGGGGGAATCAATATGTGCCGCACAAATATTCACGCCGCTGCGTATGTCCTCGCTGCCGATAACAGCCATTACAACTGCCTTGCCTCTGTTATTCACATATACCTTGTCACCGGCTTTCAGACCCATACCCGGCTTGAAGGGCTTGAAGCCGTTCTTTTCAAGAAGGTCAACGGTATATTCCACCGCTTCACGCTCGGTCTTGGCGTTGTTCAGGAAGTTTTTGTACTCCTCGCAAAAGCTGTCCGCTTCCTTCACCTGCTCCTCCGTCATTTTCAGTACGGAGTTTTTCTTGCTTGTCATCAGCTTTTCTTTAAGCTGCTTACCCTTTGATTTTGCTTTTTCACTGCTCATTGCTGTTTTCCTCCTATTTATTTCAGGCATACCCGCAATGACTGCCCGGCAGCTTTGCACGGTATTGCCTTGATTGCCTTGATTTCTTGATTTTCCTTACCGGGCGGAATGAAATCTTTTGATAATACTGTCAGCTGTTTTTTCCGCCGCTTCAAATAATTCCCTCTCGCCTTTGCTGTTATCTATAACATATGAGGAATTATTTCTGAAAAACTCCTCTGTATGCTGAGAAGACATTCGTGCTCTTGCCTGCTTTTCGGTGATACCGTCACGGCGGATTATCCTTTCAAGACGTATATCCTCATCTGCTGTTACCGCAGCTACGGCACTGCACAGCTTATCAGCACCGCTTTCAAAAAGTGTGGGGGCATCAAGCAGGATGAATTCCTTTCCCTGCTGTGACAGCTTTTCAATATCACCCCGTATATCCTCTGTGATATAGGGGTAAATAATACTGTTTAGCAGAGTGAGCTTATCCTTATGGCTGAAAACAATACTCCCCAGCTTTTTCCTGTCAAGCTCTCCGCTGCCCGAAAGTATCTCCTTCCCAAAAGCAGCCGCTAATTCCATAAGACAGGGCTTCCCTTTTTCCACCACTCTTCGGGCGATGGTATCCGCATTGATAATGCCAAAGCCCTTTTGCTCAAACACACGGCATACTGTAGTTTTTCCTGCGCCTGTCTGCCCTGTAAGACCTATTACAATACTCATGCCTTTATCACCTGAAAGGCAGCCGCACGCAGCAGCCTGTTATATACCGCAAGTCCCACCCCTGTACTTTGAGGGGAACGTACATAAACAGTTGCTGCATTTTTATCATCCAGCTCACGAAGCCTTGCAAAAAGCTCATGTGCCTGCTGAACATCAGTACTGCCGTAGGTCATATACCTGCATCTGAGCTCCCGTGGGTCATCGTCATCAAATATCAGACAGTAAACATCATCACCGTACATACTGTTGGTATATCTGATAAAGCTGTCCATACTGCCTTCTACTATCCTGACCTCCGCTCTGGGGGAATAATGCTTGTATTTCATTCCCGGCGAGGGTGCAGTCCTGCCCTGTTCCAGATCGTGAAGTATGGCATCATCCACTATGACACCGGCATACTGTGACAGCATGGAACGGGTAACAGAACCGGGACGCAGTATGCGCACCGTATCCTCGCTTTCAAAGCTTATAACTGTAGATTCCACTCCGAACCTGCATTCCCCTCCGTCTATTACAGCAGCGATACGTCCCTTCATATCGTCATATACGTGCTGCTCGGTGGTGGGACTGGGATAGCCCGATCTGTTTGCCGAGGGAGCCGCTATAGGCACTGACAGCTTTATAAGCTGCCGCATAACGGCATGGGAGGGCATCCGTATACCCACCGTATCAAGTCCCCCGGAGGTTTCAAGGGGTACTCTGTCACTTTTGGGAACTATCATAGTCAAAGGACCCGGCCAGAATTTCTCCGCAAGAGTATAAAACAGCTCCGGTATCTCCCTTGCCAGCTCATCCGCCTGCTCAAGGCTGTAGATATGAACTATAAGGGGATTGTCCATAGGGCGGTTTTTCGCTTTGAATATGCGGCTGACCGCCAGAGGGTCAAGAGCGTCTGCCCCCAGACCGTATACCGTTTCGGTGGGTATTCCCACCACCTGTCCCCGGCGTATGAGCTCAGCTGCCTTTTCAATATCCCGGGGAGTATTTTTCAGTCTCAGGGTGGTCAGCCCTTTTATATCAGTTTTATCAGTCATTGCCGTTTGACGCAAGCTTTGCCGCCCTGTCAGCGGTAATAAGTGCGTCCAGCACCTCCTCGATATTTCCGTTCATAATATCCTCCAGCCTGTACAGCGTAAGGTTTATCCTGTGATCGGTCATTCTTCCCTGGGGAAAGTTATAAGTCCTGATCCGTTCGGAGCGATCCCCTGTTCCCACCTGGGAACGCCTTTCCCCTGCTATTTTTTCATTCTGCTCTGTAAGCAGTCTGTCATAAAGCCTTGAACGGAGTATCTTCATTGCCTTATCCTTGTTTTTGAACTGGCTTCGTTCATCCTGGCATTCTACTACAGTACCTGTAGGAAGGTGGGTTATACGAACTGCGGATTCTGTTTTGTTGATATGCTGACCTCCTGCACCGCTGGCACGGAACACATCTATTTTCAGATCCACAGGGTCTATGGTAAGCTCTACCTCCTCGGCTTCCACAAGCACCGCAACAGTTACGGTGGAGGTGTGTATCCTGCCCTGGGATTCGGTTTCGGGAACACGCTGTACACGGTGTACACCGCTTTCAAATTTAAATTTTGAGTAAGCTCCCTCCCCCTCAATAGAGAAGGATATTTCCTTGAATCCCCCCAGCTCTGTAGGGTGTGCCGACAATATCTCATGCTTCCAGCCCTTGGAGTCGGCATACATGGAATACATACGATATATGGAATTAGCAAACAATGCTGCCTCCTCACCGCCTGCTCCGCCTCGAATCTCGATAATAACGGATTTGTCATCGTTGGGGTCCTTGGGAAGAAGGAGTATTTTCAGTTCCTCACGGTACTGCTCCATAAGTGCGGAGTTCTCATCGTATTCCGCCTGAGCCATTTCCTTCATATCCGGGTCAAGGCCGCCCCCCTCCAGAAGCTCACGGGCTTCATTCAGGTCACTTTCGGCTTTGATGTACTCACGGTACTTTTCCACAATGGGAGTAAGGCTCTTGTACTCCTTCATAAGCTGTGCAAAGACCTGGGGGTCGGAAGCGATATCCGGCTGGGAAAGCTTCAGGCTCAGCTCTCCGTATCTGTTTTCCATAGCTTTCAGTTTATCCGTCATTTGACCTCTTCCTCTTCCCTTGTTACTTTTTTAATGCTTTTTTCTATCCTGCTTCTGGGAACCATAAATTCCCTGCCGCATTTTACGCATCTCAGCTTAAAATCCATTCCCGAGCGTATAACGTACATCTCATTTGAACCGCAGGGATGATTTTTTTTCATGGTAAGTATGTCCTTGGGGCGTATGTCCATAAGCTGCCTCCTTTTCATATGATATACCTATTTAATATTATACATCATTTTTACAGTTTAGGCAAGGGGTAAAATAAAAAGGGGATAAATTCCGGGCTTCCTGTGCCTCTGCATCAGTACCCCAATTACAAATTATAAATTATAATTTATAATTTGTAATTCTTATTTGGAATTTGCTTTTTGATTTGCTTCCGTGGTGTTCTTATTTATTTTATTAGACTGTGCTTCGGGAATTGTTATTTTACTTGCTTACGGATGGTTCTATTTTATTTGTTAGTTTTTGTTTCAGCATTTCTTTGTTATTTGACAAAGAAACGCTGGCAAAGAAA
>CACZQG010000301.1 GCA_902783235.1 uncultured Ruminococcus sp. | reverse complement strand
TTGTGTTTCTATCCAAATCTTAGATTTGGTGAAACACTGGCGGATGACGTGCAAAGCTTCCAAGCGGTCTTTGTGCGGTGTTGCCTTAAGTACCGTTTATAGCCGTGGCATGGAGCTTTGCATCTGCATCTGATGGTTATCTGCTCCACCGGGATTTTTTATGCTGCCGCCTGTCTCTTGCCGAATACTTTCATATATGCTCCCATTATTACCGGAAGGATCACCAGAAGTATGGGTATATCTGCACAAAGCTGAAGTGCATTCTTTGCAAGTCTGGCAATTATAGCTGCACTGTATGCCTGGGACGGAATAAAGCCGTAGTGAAGGTTTGCGGCAGTATTCAGGAAAAGATTTACTATCACAACATCAAGCAGTCTTGCTGCTACTATTCTTACTGCAAATTCAGTAAGTCTTTTACCTTTACCGTTCTTTACGGTAATATTGATATTTCCCCATCTGCGGTAAACAACAATTCCATATATAAGTCCCTGCACCATGGCGATCAGAGTATATGCCGGCAAAAATGCACCGTCGGGATGCACCATATAACCCAGTATATCACATATACCGCCTGCAAAAAATCCTATAGTCGGTCCGTACAGCATACCAATGGCTGCAATAGCTATGTATGCAAAGTTTATCTTGGCAAAGGGTATCTCAATGGTAAATGCCTCGATAGACATTGACAATGCAATGAAAAGTGCCGTCATAACTATACAGGTTATCTTGCCTTTTCCGGTAAGCTCCATTGCGGAATCCTTGAATATATTAAAAAACCTTTTCATAATGTCCTCCTTTAAATTGCTGCGCACAAAGGAGCTTGAAAAGGTTTTCCTTTATGCATACAGCGGGATGCGAAGACTGTACCGCAAGTGCCGTACCATCAGCACCTTTCGTTCCACAGACAACTCCCCGTCCTGCGGACACTTCACGCACAGTCTCCTACTCTGATGCGAATAATATTCAATAAATAAATGTCACGGGACAAGCCGCATGATCAGAATGCAATATCTCCTGCGATCTTATAGAGATCCTCAGGGAACTCCTTCTTCATGGAAAGTGCTTCCTGAATGTCAAAATCAACTATCTCGCTCTTCTGCATACCTACTACCCTGTTGCCGATGCCCTGTGAAAGAAGCTCAACTGCATGGTAAGCCATTTCACTTGCTACTACTCTGTCACGTACTGTGGGAGAGCCGCCTCTCTGAACATGACCCAATATAGTGGTTCTTGCTTCAATGCCTGTCTTATCCTGGAGAGTTCTTGCGATCTCCTCAGAATGTCCCACACCTTCTGATACAACGATAATGAAATGCTGCTTGCCTGTCTTCTTGGACTCCAGCATTTTCTTAGCCACCTTGTTAAGATCATAGGGTATCTCGGAGGTGATAACGTATGTAGCACCGCAGGCGATACCTGCATTAAGAGCTATGTAGCCTGCACCTCTGCCCATTACCTCAACAACGCTGCATCTGTCGTGAGACTGTGTTGTATCACGGAGCTTGTCAACCATTTCAACAGCTGTATTCATAGCTGTGTCGTAGCCTATGGTATATTCTGTACAGGAAATATCATTGTCGATCGTACCGGGAAGTCCTACACAGAGTATTCCTCTTGCAGAGAGATCCGCAGCGCCTCTGAAGGAGCCGTCACCGCCGATAACAACTATACCCTCAAGACCCAGCTTCTGGCACATTTCCTTAGCCTTGTCAATACCCTCTTCTGTTCTGAATTCAGGGCATCTTGCGGTATAAAGCATGGTGCCGCCACGCTGGATGATATCGGAAACGCTTCTCTCGTTCATTTCAAAAACGTCACCGTTGATAAGACCGTTATAGCCTCTGCGTATGCCGTATACCTGCATACCCTTCCTGATAGCTGCTCTTGTTACCGCTCTTACAGCCGCATTCATTCCGGGAGCGTCGCCGCCGCTTGTTAAAACACCGATCTTCTTTATCATTGTTATAACTCCTATCTGCCTTACGGCATTTGTTTTTATTTCATTATTATTTTGATACATTATTATTTTACTACATTCAAAAGGATTTTGCAAGTCCTTTCACGGTTTTTTTTAATATTTTCTTATTAAAGGCAGACTGTATTCATACATTGCTTCCTGTTCATTATATATCTCCTGTCACATCATATAAAATACCCATCTTTGGTCACCACTTTTATGTAACAAATCCTTTTTCGACTTTTTACAAAACTCTTGAAAAATCCGAAGAAATATAGTATAATAAGTATGACATTATTTTTAAAGCAATACCGCACAAAGATTGTGCGTCAGATGCGCAGTCAGATTTTTCATCAGAGTGCATAAAGCTGACGCAGGCATACCGGCGTACCTCAAGGACATTTGCGTTTCAATTCAAATCGTAGATTGGGTGAAACACTGGCATATGGCAAGGAGACTTTATGTGCTATGACGGAGAATTTGGTGAAATGCCGGCAGATGACCTGCAAAGCTGTCAGGCGTTTTTTGTGCGGTGTCGCCTTAAAGCCCCCGCAGAGAGCTTCGCTCCTTACAAGATAGGTGAGACACCTGCGGTAAGGCTATAGTGAACATCAATGATCTGTGATTTGCTATATTCATATTTAAGGAGAAATATCATGGCAGAAAAATTTAAGGTATCCCTCAAAAAAATAATTGACGAATTCAAGCTTGAAGCAATATATCTTCCCAAGGATGCGGAGGAGATATTCATAGACGAAAATGAAGTAAACCGTCCCGGTCTGCAGCTTATGGGCTTTTATGAGTACTTCAATCCCGAAAGGATACAGATGATAGGCAAGATGGAATTTGCCTATCTGTCTACTATTGATGAAAAAATGAGAAGAGAGAGGCTGGACACGCTCTTCTCCAAAAAGCTCCCTGCACTTATCATTACCCGTGAGCTTCCGTATTTTGCAGAGATGCTGGAGCTTGCAAAGCAGTATGAGGTGCCTCTGCTGCGAAGCAAGGAAAGCACCTCCAACTTCATGTCGGGTCTTATAGCATTCCTGAACCTGAATCTGGCTCCCAGGATCACCCGTCACGGCGTACTTATCGAAATATACGGCGAGGGTGTATTCATAACCGGTGAAAGCGGCGTTGGTAAAAGTGAAACAGCTATCGAGCTTGTAAAGCGTGGACACAGACTGGTAGCCGATGATGCCGTTGAGATCAGAAAGGTATCCAACAAGAGCCTTGTGGGAAGCTCCCCGGATAATATCCGTCACTTCCTGGAGCTTCGTGGTATCGGTATCATAAATGCAAGAAGACTGTTTGGTATGGGCTCTGTAAAGCTTACCGAAAAAATCGACCTTATAGTTGAAATGGAGCTTTGGAATCCGGAAAAGGTATATGACAGAATGGGCGTTGACAGTCAGTACACATCAATACTGGGTATCAATATCCCCTCACTTACAGTTCCTGTAAAGCCCGGACGTAATCTGGCAGTCATTATGGAGGTGGCAGCCATGAATAACAGACAGAAGAAAATGGGCTATAATGCAGGTCTAGAGCTGCTTGACAAGCTGGGCATCGAAATGGACAGCAAGGAAACGGTGAAAAACTATGAAATGTTCTGATACACAGTTTATAGAAGCAGATCTCCACTGTCACTCTCTTGCCTGCTCCCATGCCTACTCCACTGTAAACGAGCTTGCCGCAGCAGCAAATAAAAACGGATTGAAGCTTTTCGCCCTCACCGACCATGCTGTAGCTATGCCCGATGCGCCCCATATATGGCATTTCACTAATCTGTGTGTGCTGCCCAGAGTCATCAGCGGTGTCACAGTGCTGCGTGGTGTTGAAGCGGATATAATGAACTTTGACGGGGAGCTGGACATGAAGGGGGACGACCTGAAAGGACTGGAATGGGTAGTGGCTTCATGTCATCTTCCATGTATAAAGCCGGGTAATATTGATGAAAATACAAATGCATACATAAATGCTGTTAAAAATAATCCCGAAATAGATGTTATCGGTCACTGTACCGCTGACAGGTATGAAGTTGATTTTGACCGCATTGCAAGGCTTTGCAGAGAATACGATATTGCCGCCGAGCTGAATGAGGCTTCCATACAGTTTGGAAGAAGTCCGCAAAAAAACTGCCTTGACTTTATTTCAGCCTGCAAGAAATACGGCACCAAAATATCCGTAAATACCGATTGTCACTATGCCGACCTTATCGGCAGAGTACCTATAGCAGAGCAGATGCTTTCTGCCTTTGATTTTCCTGATGAGCTTATTTTCAACAGGAATGCGGAAGCAGTACTGGAATACGTTTCAAAAAAACGGAATATTAATGTTACAGCATGATCATGGATCATCCCAATATATACACATCCACCACAAGGAGGCAATATGTCATATAAAAATGAGCTTTTCGCTCTGTGCGAAGGTCTTAACTGCCAATACAGGGAAAATGAGCCCCTGAAAGCTCACACCACCTTCAAAATAGGCGGTAATGCCGCAGTAATGGTATTCATTAATTCCGAGGAATGCCTGACTCAACTTATAAGATTTATGAATGAAAAGAATGTCAGATATTTTGTCCTGGGCAAGGGAAGTAATATCCTGGCTGATGACAGCGGCTTTGAGGGAGTTATACTCAGGATGGGCAGGGATTTTTCCCATATAGAGCTTACAGGAGATACAGATATATACTGCTCAGCCGGCGCATCACTTTCAGAGGTATGCAAGACCGCATTGGATAATTCCCTTACAGGTCTTGAATTTGCCTATGGTATCCCCGGTACCGCAGGAGGCGGTCTATACATGAATGCCGGTGCTTACGGCGGTGAATTAAAGGACGTTATAAAAACAGCAGGTTATATTTCCCATAACGGAGAAATAAAGGAGATAAATGCCGCAGATATGGCTCTTGACTACCGTACCAGCATATTTGCCCAAAAAAAGGACATGATAATAACCCATATGGTCTTCTCACTGAAAAAAGGAGATAAGACCGAGATAAAAGCAAAAATGGATGAGCTTATGGAAAAAAGGCGCAGCAAGCAGCCCCTGGAATATCCCAGTGCCGGAAGCACCTTCAAGCGTCCTGCGGGGAGTTATGCTTCTCTCCTGATAGAACAATGCGGACTTAAAGGTCTTACCGTAGGCGGCGCACAGGTAAGCGAAAAGCACAGTGGTTTCGTAATAAACAAAGGCGGTGCATCATTCAGGGACGTAATGGAGCTTACAGGCAAGGTACATGACATTGTTCTGGAAAAAACAGGCTTCTCACTGGAGCTTGAACCTATAATACTGAAATAACAGGAGGCGGTATTTATGCAGTTTATCATAGTAACGGGAATGTCAGGCTCGGGAAAATCCTGTGCTATGGACGTTCTGGAGGACATAGGCTTTTACTGTATAGACAATATTCCCCCACAGCTCCTGACCAAATTTGCAGATATATGTATGCATTCGGATGGTAAGCTGGACAGAGTCGCTGTAGCGGTGGATATCCGTTCCGGAGAGCTTTTTGGTGAGATATTCGACCGTTGGAAGGCACTGAAGGAAATAGACGGGCTGGATGTTAAAATACTATACCTTGAAGCCAATGATGAGGTAATAATAAAGCGATACAAGGAAACACGAAGAAAGCATCCGCTGGATGATAAATTCAGCAGCGGACTTCACAGTGCCATAACCTTTGAAAGAGAACAGCTAAGTCCCTTGCGTGAGGCTGCCGACTACTATGTGGAGACCTCTTATTTTTCCACATCACAGCTTAAAAAGGAAATACGCTCACTGTTCCTGGAAAATAACAGTGATTCAATGATAATCAAGGTAATGTCCTTCGGATTCAAATACGGCGTATCTACTGAATCCGATCTGGTGATGGATGTAAGATGCCTTCCAAATCCATACTACATAAAGGATCTGCGGTCAAAAACAGGCTGCGATCAGGCAGTGCGTGATTATGTTATGAGCTTTGACCAGTCAAGACGACTGCTGGACAAGGTAAAGGATATGCTTGACTTTCTTATCCCCCTTTATATTCAGGAGGGAAAAAGCCAGCTTGTAATAGCCTTTGGATGTACCGGAGGAAAACACCGCTCCATAACCTTCACCGAGCTGGTGGCTGATTATCTTGCAAGCAGAGGACTTAAAGTCCAGAAAAGTCACAGAGATATCGACAAAGACCCGTCCTACTACAAAAAATAGAGGTGGATACAATTGCCCTCATTTTCAAATGAAGTCAAAACAGAAGTACTGAAAAGCATTACCGATAAGGACAAGCGTTATGCCTGTCTTTACGGAATGCTTCTTTGCTGTAAAAGTATTCCTGACGGAAGGATAAGCTTTAATACGGAAAGCGAGGAGCTTCCCCGGCTTTTCTGCCGTCTTATAAAAAGCGTGTTTTCCCATGAAATAGCAGTGACCGTGGAAAGCTTTAAAAAGAAAAACGGCACCCCCATGTTTCAGGTGAGTATACACAGCAATGAACATACAGCCATGATACTGGATAAATATAAGATCAATACCTCGGATCCCCGTCTGGAGCTTTATAATATCGCCAATAACAGTCTTAGCACATTCCTTGCAGGAGCATTCCTGATATCCGGAAGTGTCAGTGATCCCTATAAGGAATATCATCTGGAGTTTTCCCTGTGCAGTCAGGGATTGGCTGAGGATATAAGAGCTCTTCTTCTTGAAATGGATGTACACGGCAGGATAATCGACCGTAAAGGCATGAAGATACTCTATATAAAAAACAGCGAAAACATAGAAGATACCCTGACATTCATCGGTGCTTCCCAAAGCACCATAGCTCTTATGAAGGTAAAAATATATAAGGATATGTGCAACAAGGCAAACCGCATGGCTAACTGTGATACTGCCAATATAGACAAGGCAGTGGCAGCAGCAGCAAGACAGATAGAGGATATAAATACCATTAAGAAGCTGGGTGGATTCCATAAGCTTTCACCTGAGCTTAAAGAGGTATGTGAGCTTCGTCTTGAAAACACAGAAATGACCCTCAAAGAAATTGGCGAGCTGCTCTCCAAGCCTATAGGACGCTCGGGAGTAGCAAGACGCTTTTCAAAGATAGCCGAAACGGCAAAACAATTAAGGGAACAGAATAATGGATGATAGAATACCTAACAGCAGCTTTGTACATCTCCATGTTCACAGCGAATACAGTCTGCTCCGCAGCACCTGCCGCATAAATGATCTTGTATCAAAAGCCGCACAGCTGGGACAAACTGCTATTGCAGTGACTGACAGCGGTGTGATGTACTCAGCTGTTGATTTTTTTAAAGCAGCAAAAAATGCAGGAATAAAGCCTATTATCGGGTGTGAGGTATACCTTGACAGTGGTATGCCCTTATCCCCTTTTCAGCTGGTACTGCTGTGCGAAAATGAAACAGGCTACCGTAATTTAGTTAAAATAGTATCCCGCTCCTGCGTAGACCAGAAGGGTGTTTACCCGTTAACAAGTAAAGAGATGCTAAAGCAGCACAGCAGCGGACTCATATGTCTTTCAGGCGGCATTAAAGGAGAGATAGGAGGTCTGCTGTCAGAGGGACAGCACGGCCGGGCAGTGGATGCTGCCAAAGAATACAGAGATATTTTCGGTGCAGACAGCTTTTTTATTGAAATACAGGATCACGATACCCGTGAGGAAAGGCTCGTTATCCCTCAGCTTTATTCCATAGCCGGATCAATAGGCGTATCTGCCGTGGCTTCAAACGATGTATACTATATAGATAAAAATGATGCGGAAGCCCAGGACCTTCTTACCTGTATACAATCAAAGCAGACTATCTTTGATAATGACCGTCATAAGCTGCCCACAAGAGAATACTATCTGAAAAGCAGCGAGGAAATGCAGGCACTTTTCAAGGGGCTGCCGGATATACTGGAAAACACATCAAAAATAGCTGAACGTATAAGCTTTGATTTTGAGTTTGGTGTTATAAAGCTCCCCCATTTCAACACAGGACTGGATATCTCCAATACAGATTATTTTATAAAGCTTTGTGAAGAGGGACTGGAAAAAAGATACGGTGACCATCCTGCGGAAGCAGCACGGGAACGCATGAAAAAGGAGCTTTCCGTCATAATACAAATGGGGTATGAGGACTACTATCTTATAGTGTGGGACTTTATAAGATATGCTAAGGATCAGGGGATCCCCGTAGGGCCGGGACGTGGCTCCGGAGCCGGCAGTATTTGTGCATACTGTATCGGCATAACCGATATAGATCCAATACGCTATAATCTGCTGTTTGAACGTTTCCTAAACCCCGAAAGAGTAAGTATGCCGGATTTTGATATTGACTTCTGCATAGAGGGCAGACAAAAGGTAATAGACTACGTAGTGAAAAAATACGGCTCGGAACGTGTATCTCAGATAGTCGCCTTTGATACTCTTAAAGCTAAGGCAGCTATACAGGATACAGGCAGAGCACTGGGTACATCTGTAAAATTCAGAAATGATCTGTCAGGACTTGTTCCAAGAGAACTGAATATAGATCTTTCCACTGCTCTTCTGAAAAATCCCGATCTGAAGGAGCAGTATCAAAACAGTCCATCAGTAAAAAAAGTTGTTGATATGTCCATGATGATAGAGGGACTGCCCAGAAACGAGACAGTTCATGCAGCAGGCGTTCTTATATCAAAAATGCCTGTTACCGATCTGGTACCTGTAAAATCCGGGGACAACGCAACAGTTACACAGTACGATGCCCCCTCTCTTGAAAGTCTGGGACTACTTAAAATGGACTTTTTGGGACTTCGCAACCTAACCATAATCAAGCACTGCACAGATACGATACATGAAAACCAACCGGGATTTGATATAGATCATATACCCATAGACGATAAAGCAACATTTGAAATGATGTCCTCCGGGGAAACCTCCGGAGTATTCCAGTTTGAAAGTGCAGGTATGCGACGTGTACTTTCACAGCTAAGACCGGAAAGCATTGAAGATCTCATCGCAGTAATATCCCTTTACCGTCCGGGGCCATCTGAGTCAATACCACGATATATAAAAGCCAAGCATGACCCGGGAGCAATAACCTATAAGCACCCTCTCCTAAAAAACATACTTGATGTCACCTACGGCTGTATTGTATACCAGGAGCAGGTAATGGAAATATGCCGAACTCTGGCAGGTTATTCTCTGGGTCGTGCTGACCTTATGCGCCGTGCTATGGCTAAGAAAAAGCATGATATAATGGAAAAGGAACGTCACAGCTTTATATATGGTGATGACGGATCCGATGGAAGCTCTCCATGTACAGGGGCACTGAAAAACGGAGTTGACGAAAAAACCGCCAATGATATTTTTGATGAGATGAGCAGCTTTGCTTCCTACGCCTTTAACAAGTCCCATGCCGCTGCCTATGCCTATCTTGCCTATCAGACAGCATATCTAAAATGCCATTACCGCAAGGAATATATGGCAGCACTTATGTCCAGTGTAATGGACAGAACAGATAAGCTTGCCGAATATGTAAAAGAGTGCAGGAAGCATGATATAAAGGTACTCCCACCGGCTATCAACCAAAGTATAGCAGGGTTTGCTCCCGAACATGATGGTATAAGATGCGGACTGCTGGCAGTAAAAAACCTGGGACTGGGAGTAATAAACGAAATAATAAAAATAAGGCAGCAAATGCCTTTTACCGATCTTACAGATTTTTGCAAACGCACGGCAGGCTGTAATCTGAACAAAACTGCTGCCGAATATCTGATAAAATCGGGAGCACTGGACTGTTTCCCTGAAACACGCAGCTTTATGCTGAAAAACTATGCCGAAATAATGGAAGGGGAAGCAGAAAGCAGCAGAAATCAAATAGAAGGACAGATAGGATTGTTTGATGATATTGACACCCCCAATATCACTACAGCACCTATACCTCTGCCTGAATTTCCTCATTCAGTACTCATGAATATGGAACGTGAGGCAATGGGTATGTATATTACCGGACATCCGACCGATCAATACAGACTTCCCTGCCGTCTTATGCGAATACCCGAATGTCAGGCGGTATCACAGCTTTTGTCTGAAAAAAAGTATAAAAATATGACCCCCATAAGCTTATGCGGTGTTGTGGAAGAAGTGGCACAGAAATACACTTCAAAAGGGCGAAAAATGGCATTTATCAGACTGTCAGACAGCTCCGGTCAGGCTGAATGTACAATGTTTCCGGATACTTTTATGATATATGAAAAAAAGCTTTCTCCGGGCAGCATTCTTTATATTTTGGGAAAGGCTTCCGTAAATCCCAGATACAATGACTCATTTACAGCAGACAAGGTCCTTGACGAAAAAGAACTGAAAGCTATTATTGCCAAAAAACGTCTTTGCATCAAGCTTCAAAGCTCAGATAAAAACACAGCAGCTGCCGTATCCACTGCACTATCCCAACATTCCGGCGGCACTGAGGTTTGCTGCTACCTCACAGACATAAAAAAAATGGTCAGACCCAGGCTTATCTCAGGTGTGACCGTCGATGATGCTCTTATCAGTAAAATCATAAAAGCCGCAGGGGAAAACTCTGTGGGTCTCATAGATTAGCTGAAATATATTAAAAGAATTGAAAAGGACGCTTTTCGAGAAAAGCTTAGCAAAAGCTTTTAGTTTCGCTCATACTTCCATTGTAATTGCAGCTGCAAGCACGAAGAGCAGCTGAAATGATAACACAATAAAAAATTAAGGCAATACCGCACAAAGATTGTGCGTCAGATTGACCGTCAGATTTTTCGTTAGATTGTACAAAATCGATGCAGGCATACTGG
>CACZQG010000300.1 GCA_902783235.1 uncultured Ruminococcus sp. | reverse complement strand
CCTGCAAGTGAGGGCGTCCCCTAAGTAAGGGAACAAATTTATTATCTCTCACCAATTATTGGTGACGAGCTAATGAAAGAGCTAATTGTTTTTATCATTTGGTATATAACCTGCGGGATGTAGATGACTACGTCCTCTACAAATGTGTTATGTAACTATTTTGTAAAAATTGATTTCCGTGAAGCTTTCCTTCCTCACTGCCATCTCAGTTTTCTGAAGCAGGTAAGCTGTTCCTTTCCACTGCTCAGCAGTGCGGATATAAAACTGTCCAGCCATCCCTCAGCAGTCATTGAACTGTCCACAGCAAATTCAGTAGATGTATCACCCACCTGTATACGCTTTACTGCTGCATTAACATTTGCCTTGGGAAAGCTCTCCGGGGAAAACGTCCTTTTGATCTGCAGGAATTCACCGCAAACCATATCTACTAAAAACGGGATCAGATTCTGAGGTATCTCACTGCTGTTTATTTCATTTTCCACGTATGTTATCACTTTGGTAATACACAAAGCGATCAGAGCATCATCATTTTCCGATATTTCAATACCAAAGCTTTCAAGCCGTTCTGTCACCGGCTCCTTGAATCCTGTAGTCATATACTGCTCCTTTCTGTGAGTGGATCCGTTATTTGATACCCGGTATCCGATATTTATACTAATATCTGATTAAAAGGATCGAAAAGGCAGCTTTTTGAAAAAGCTCCGCAAAAGCTTTTAGCTTCCATCTTACGTTGACCGATATGGCAGTTATAAGCAAGAAGAGCCGCTGAAATGACAGCTCAATAAAGAATTACCATATTTTTTTATATAGCTTTCTTTAGGCAATACCGCACAAAGATTGTGCGTCAGATGCGAAGTCAGATTTTCCGTTAGATTGTACAAAATCGATGCAGGCATACTGGCGTATGTCAAAGAGATTTTGTGCAAGATAAAGGAAAATCTGCAAGCAAATGACGTGCAAAGCTTCCAAGCGGTCTTTGTGCGGTGTTGCCTTTACTGTCAATTCCTTTTATCAGGTCTTAGTATTACTATCATCCGCTGACTGCCGCCGTCAGCCTCTTGATATGATCCTTGCAATAGGTATGGACTTGTGATCTATCCATGTAGCACCATCGTTGATGATCTCCCAGTTGCTGCCGTTCCTGAGATCATCATTTGAAGCCGATGCAGTGATATTATAGGGCTTTTCAAAGGATATTCCATCCACGCCGCAGATATATCTGTCACGGACATAAAGCGTATCCTGACCGCCGTTTGTTTTGGGATCTCTGTTCATCTCATAGGGTACACTGTCACCGATCTCATCCAGTATAACGGCACCTTCACCCAGCACATAGGTAGTGTAATTAGTAACAAACACCGGTTCGGTATCCACTGTAGAAGCTATTTCCAGTGTACCATCCTGACTCTTTTCAGCAGACACAACAGGCTGATCCGGATTTGTACCCTGTGCAGCTGTAAACACCACCTTTGCAGATGAGGATGTTACAGTATAGCCTTCAACACTCACCTTTTCAGCGATATTAGCTGCCTGCTGAGCTGCTGTTCCGGCTGCTCCTATCTTTATAAGATCACCTGTATCATCAGCATCATTTGCAACGAATGTATATACCTTGCCGTTGATCCTGAGCTTGTCTCCCACAGCGGCAGCTGCTGTCACCTTCATGCCGTATACCGGAGCCACAGACACTATTTCCTCAGTGGGCATACCATCATCCACCAGAACAGTTCTGCCATTCCAGCTGGCAAGAGGAAGATCACGCTGTATACCGTTTTCATCACTATATCTCAGGTATTCCACCAGACGAAGGTTTTCAAGATGTGTGGATACCGCTGAGTGCATAATGACCAGCTTGAAAGCATTCTTGTTATCACCGCAGGCTTTGGAAATAGCCATATTAAGAGTATCTGCACCTACCATTTTATCTTCGTCATTTGCAGCACCGGTTATGTTGTAGGTATGTCTTGTTATAAACTGATTGGCTGCCTGAGCCTTTGCAGAGCCGCCCTCAACAGGCATTGAGAAAATGCCCTGAAGTATAGCCAGCAGCATATCCTGCTTTACCTCCAGCTTATAGTCTGCGATCTGTCTGCCCACATTATCCATAAAATCAGCTCCTGCTGTAATATTCTTTGAGAAGGAGCGTTCTGTCCAGCTGTCCATTCTGGAAGCTGTCACAAACCCCTGCTCATATGTAGTTGTATTTGTGGACTGGATATTTGTACCGCCGTCATTATTTTGGGAGGTACTTCCTGAAATGCGTCCGAAATAAGGGATTCTGGCATAAAGAGAGCCTGTCTGGCAGGATAATGCCTGCTTTGCATTCTCATTTGTTCCTACCGCCCCGGAACGGGCAAGCTCCTTCTTTTTCGGATCACTGATATTTTCCACATAAGCACCAAAGGCCTGTGGATTAAAAGCTTTTGAGTCAAATCTCATTATTCATCATTCCTTTCATTTTTTGCCGGGTATCAATAATATCCGACATTGGTTTTAAAGTGATCTGCGGCATACTGCGATTTTCAATATCACATGATCGCAGCATCATCTGCTATAGTCTCCGAATCGTTCACACCACTGAGCATAGGTCACAGGTGCTGAGCCGCCGCCTGCTCCGGAGCGCCTGCTATCTGTTTCAGGCTTAAAGCCGGTCATACCCTTAGGCTCATATCTTTGCTCATTTGTTTCAAAGAGATAAGGGTCTGACTTTTTAACAGCCGCTATTCCCTCTTTAAGACCGATAACAGTGTCATCACCCTTTAGCTTAAAGCGGCTCTCATCCAGCAGAGCACGAACTGCCTTGATGTTTTTTGCACCGGCAGCAGCCAGGGTACTTTCTATGATACCCTCCATTTTAAGCTTTTCCATATCAGCTTCATGCTGCTTGCGTGCTTGTTTGTTCTGCTCCTGAAGCTCAGTGATCTGTTGCTTCAGAGCATCCACATCAGCATCCGAGCTTTTAAGCTCCTCCAGCTGCTTGTCACGATGAGAGATAGCAGCTTTAAGGGATCTGTTCTCCTCATTGACCTCATTAAAGCGTGATCGGGGTATAAACCTTTCGTTTATGACCTCATTGTACATCTGCACGATCTTTTCGGACTGTGCTTCACTTATGCCCATTGCCATAAGTTCTTCTTTTGTCATTGTATCAAACCTCCATTTTTTTTACACGGTATGACCGTGAATTAAATTGGGAGCAAAGCGTCATGATCTTACCTGATCAGATTACAGCCGCTGTACCGTTGCGGGCGGCTTTGCTCCTTATGATCATATTGTTCCGCCGATCATCCCATCGGCTTGCCCAAAGCTAAAGGCAATACTCCTCAAAGCCTTCCGGACGACCTTGAATAGCATTGCCTTAAGGCAACACCGCACAAAGATTGTGCGTCAGATGCGAAGTCAGATTTTTCGTTAGATTGTACAAAATCGATGCAGGCATACTGG
>CACZQG010000299.1 GCA_902783235.1 uncultured Ruminococcus sp. | reverse complement strand
CCGTTTTTTGGCTGACATTTTTTGCGTATAGCTCAGACTAAGCCTGAGCCAGATATAATTTTCTCTTTTAGCTGCTCTTCGTGCTTTCGGCTGCAATTACAATATAAAGTACGAGCGAAACGAACTTTAATTCACGCTTTATAGCTGCTCTTCGTGCTTTCGGCTGCAATTACAACATAAAGTACAAGCGAAATTAAAAGTTTTTGCGGAGCTTTTTTCAAAAAGCGACCTTCAATTCTTTTGATAAGATATTGGTGTCAGTTCCCTGCAAGATCATTTGCAAGTGCTGCCGCATCACGGACATTTCTTTTTCCGTCCAGATTAAAATCCGCCTTTCCGGACAATGTCCTGCCGTGTGCCAGCATTTTGGCAATATAGGCGCAGTCACGGACATTCACTCTTCTATCCCCGTTGGCATCTCCGGTATCGGGACTTATCCCCAAAGCGTATTTCCTGCTGTACTTTTCAACCGTTTCATTATTGTTCCCCTCATACACCACCGATACCGCCTTCAGACGATAAAAGCCCTTTGGCAGACCTGAGGCTTTATTGTTCACCGCCGCCTTGTAATCTCTGAAGGAGCCTTTCCAGGTCTTTACATTTACCCATCTTCCGTATTCATTTTTCCTTTGAAGGGTCTGTTCAACTATCAGCTTGTCAACATTATAATAGCAATAGGTAAGGCTTTTGCACACAGCAGTGCTTCCCTTCACAGAAAGCTCAGAAAAGCAGGAATGAAGATAACCGTATTCATAATTGAAAAGCACATCCGGATCTATCTGAGCAAGCTTATAGATATAGTCGTGCAAAGCCTGCACATCATTACTGCCGAAAACACCGTCACCATCAAAGTCTGCCGCATCCGGCAGGCTTACTCCCGGATAGGCACTTATCAATTCCTCCAGCATATCCAGATCCTTGTATGATATCCTGCCGTCATCATTGATATCCCCTCTCCTGACACCGTTTTCATCCGTAGTGTCCCACATTATAATATCCACCGTATTTTCCCCTATGCTCTGTTCACTCATAAAGGCTTTTATCTTACTTGTTATTGCTTTTTCTTCATTACGGTCGGATATTACAACGAATACCTTTTCCAGGCAATTATCATATATTTCAGCGTGGGCAGCGAAGCTCAGTTCATTTTCTTCCAGGAATTTATTGATGATACAGGCAGTTTCTTCAATAAGGGGATCAAGAGCTTTTGCCTTTATCAGCACAAGGGACGGATCTGCTTTTCTTACCCTTATAAATTCCTCCAACGCCTGCGCATCCGCTGCTGATGTCCGATGATCATACAGGTACACCACCTCTTTATCCCCCTCAGGATACAGATAGGCATGAATATGGTTTTCGTTTATAAAAACCGACAGATCCCTCCAGAACTCTTTCATCCCTTCTTCATCTGCTTTTACGCCGTGAGTGGGTGCCGACTGCTCCGAATACAATTTACCTGCTGCCAAGGCTGTAGTATCCGTTAACAACGAAAAAGACATTACAGCTGCTGCGGCTATCCCCCAAAATCTTTTTGTCATCATAACTCCTGCTTTCCCTATTGTTTGTTAATGAAGCTTCATACTGTCATCTGGTAACGGCTCTGTGTTCTGAAAGATACTTTGCCAGACCTGCCGCATCACGTATATTTACGATACCGTCATTGTTATAATCGGCTGATGCAGGCAGCTCCTTTCCCCTGCCGTTGGCAAGCTCACGGGCTATTACAGCGCAGTCACGGATATTGGTCTCACCGTCATTGTTTACATCACAGCTTATAACATCTGCAATTCCCACTTCAAGACAAAGGATCGTTACTATACTCTGATCTATACGTTTTTCAGTCATAAACTCATTCAGGGCTTTTCTCCCAAGATCATCACTATCACCCTTCAGCGTTACATTGACCGCCGCTGCTTCATCATTCTGATTTTTCATTATGCTGACCCATCCGCTGATATTATTATCCTCTACGTATTCTTCCAGAAGCCTGCTTATCTCATAGGGATCGTCTATTAATTCACCCGGATCTGCATCGGGATCTCCTATAAAGTCATAGGTGATCTTAGCCGTTCTGTCATAGCCTTTTTCGGATATATAAGCTTCCATCATATCCCTGTCAGCCTCATGACCCAGATAGTACCTGACGGATATTCCCCATGTGCCGTCATCATACTGCTTATGTCCAACACCAAGTCTCAGAGCATTGTCACAGGCATATTTTCCCAGCCTGTAATATATAAGATGATTCAGCTTTTCATCCTCATCCATTTCCTTTATCATAACATGGTTCATATCAACATCCAGAGTTTCGATATACTCTTCCACCGCTTTCCTGGCTTCCTGTGAGAAATACTCCACCCATAGGTAATCCACATCTCCCCAATATCTTTCATCGTCAAGGTCGGGCATAGTAAAAGAAGGGGTACCATTTTCATCAACAGACCACAGCTCCTCCTCATTCTTTCCGGAAATACAGTAGCAGCAGGAAGCATCTATATCGTTTTTCTCTATGTACCTGTTAAGCAGGTATTCAGCCTTTCTCACACCGGGAGTTGTATGCGTAATATCGTAGATCATATAATCAACTATATTGCCATCAATGCCATTTTCCTCTATGAATGTCTGTACAGCGGATTTCACCTCATCCTTTTCCCTTCCGTCATACACCTGGATCATTACCTTGCCCAGAAGATCATCCACCAGCGCATAGGCATAGATCCTGCTGCTTTCAATAAAGCTGTTTAACAGCTCTGCTGTCTTCTCAACAGACTGCTGCTCAGCTGTAATATCCACAGCAGCTTTTGCCTCATCTGCATAAGCAGGTACCACCGATGCCCCAAGAGTTGTTAATGCCGCTAAAATGGCTAAAGCCTTTGTTATCTTTTTCTTCATAGTTATACCTCCGTATTTTTTCCGTAGTTTTATGGCAATACCGTACAAGGATTCTGCGGAACTGCCCGAAGGGTAATGCCGGCTTTTTTACCCCTCTGTAATATATAACGCAGCAGGGACCGGTTTTTGGACAGATTTTTTCCAAATTCGCCAAGCTTTCTGCGTTTTGCATAGTTTCGAGCGGTATTTTGTCGTTTTGAACGTAAATTATGACCATGCAATGATCTTGTTTATATTGATGTGCCAATTAAATCTTGAAGATTTATGCGAAGAATATGCCCCAAGGGCATTTGCATTTCTATCCAAATCAAAGATTTGGTGAAATGCCGG
>CACZQG010000298.1 GCA_902783235.1 uncultured Ruminococcus sp. | reverse complement strand
TATCCTGCAAGCCATTTTCAAAAGATGTTTTAGCGGAGGTAATTTTTTTAGGCAGATGTATGTTCACATCGTCCTCCAATTTGTAGCGTGAATTGATAAAGCCCTTTTTCAGCACTTGCAGCTCATTTACCACAATATCAAGTTCCATTTTTTCCTTGATAAGCGGATTACCCACACAGGCTGCCTTGACAGCGGCGTATCCCATTTCTTCGCTTGAAACATCTTCGCAGGAGCGTAACGGATTGCTGTTTGACATGATCTGACTTATGTAGCCCTGCTTGTTCTCAACAGTCTGGAAACGGTAGGCATCAAAAGTGTCTTGTGTAACATAGATGTACTCATGAACTTTTTCATTCATGTTGCCTTGTCGCTTCATTCTTCCAAGGCGCTGCTGCAGATTACGGGGCTTCCACGGACAATCAAGGTGGTGCATAGCATACAGGCGGTCTTGAATGTTAGTACCTGCACCCATCTTTTGAGTAGAACCAATGATAACACGAACATCGCCTGATTTTACCTTATCGAACAACTGCTGTTTCTGCTTATCGTTCTTGCAGTCATGAATAAATGCTATCTCATTTTCGTGAACACCCTTGCTTATCAGCTTTTGCTTAATATCCTCATAGACCGAGGAAAAGCCCTCAGTTTTACCGTACTTAGGCGTAGAGTAGTCACAGAAAATAACTTGTGTCAGCTTTTTTTCAGATGTACTATTATATATATCGAGCACATTGTTCACACAAAGATTCACCTTACTGCCCTCAAAGTCGGGAAGCATGGGATTTATAAGGCGTGGGTCAAGACCTATCTTTGTTCCGTCAGAAGTGATAAGGAGCATATTATCCTGATCGGGAGTAACTTGCTTGTTGTGTATCTTTTCCGCACGTTCCGAAAGGCTTTCCATAAGTTCAGCCTGAATCTCACTACGCTCGGCTTTAACAATGTGGCGTTCACATTCGGGTTCGGGAAGTTTTAAATCCTCTGCCATCTTGATGTCTGTAAATTTCTTAAACATCTGCATTAGTTCCGGAAGATTATTGAATTTTGAAATACGAGTTTTTTGACGAAAACCCTTGCCCGTAGGTGCAAATTCAAGTTTGGTGACACGCTGGGCAAAATTTGCAGCCCACGCATCGAAACTTCTCATATCCTTTTCGGCAAGACCGTATGGGTCAAGGTATTTGTTCATAATGTAGGCTTCTGTTACCGAATTTGATATGGGCGTGCCCATTTCTACACCTTTATAATAGTATAGAAGACATGAGGACGGTTGGTTTTACGATATTTACAGCGTTTTTCCTTGACAGTACGGGAGAAACGTGCTATAATAAAAATGTAAAGGAGTTGTAGCCGATGGCTGAAATAATTTCTGCCTCACATGATGTAGTATTCAAGGCGTTGTTTGTGAGAAATCCCGATCTTCTAAGGGTATTTCTCCGTGATGTACTTGATTTGCCGCTTACGGAGAATGATGAGGTAACAATACTTAATCCCGAACTGATACCCGAAAGTGCTGACGGCAAGTTGAGCAGACTGGATATTCATGTGAATATGGCAAACCGAAAATTCAATATAGAAATGCAGGCAAGGAAAAAGGGCTTTAATGCCGAGCGTGTACTATACTATTGGTGCGAAATCTATGGCGAAAAGTTTGAATCCGGCGGAAAATATGAAGATTTGGAACAAACTTATTCCGTGAGTATCCTCGGTTTCAATTTTCTCAGTTGCACCGATTATCATTCGTCATACTCCATTCTTGAAGATAAACGACATGAAAAACTGACAGATAAGCTGTCTATCCATATATTTGAGCTGCCAAAAGTCCCGAAGGAGCTTATCGGCGGCGATAACAAGCAGATGTGGATGAAGCTTATCAAGGCTGATAGTGAGGAGGCGTTGGAGATGGTAAGAACAACAACACAAAATCCCGCAATTCAGAAGGGCATTGATGCAGTATATGCATTGAACGCCGACACAGTACTCCGTGAGCAGATTCGCCAGCGTGATAAAGCTATTCGTGATTATGAAAACGAAATGGCAATCGCAAGGTCGGAGGGTAAAGCGGAAGGTAAAGTAGAAGGAAAACTTAACATTCTTGCTGAACTTGTCAACGAAGGTATTTTATCTATAGCCGATGCCGCTAAAAAAGCCAACATGACCGAAATGGAATTTAAAGAAAAAACAGGCTTGAACAGCTAATATTACACCGCCCACACGTTGGGCGGTATTTTTTTCATAAAAATACCGTTGTGGGAATATCCCACAACGGCATATGCTTACTCTATTCAATTATAACAATAATCTCTCATTACAGTTTATTGCAGGGTCGCAAATTGCCATGAGAGATCAATTTTGTATTATGCGTAAATAATCAATACGTCAATTAAAGAAATTTGGCTAATATTGGGATTACTGCAAAAGCTGCAATACGTTCTACGGCTGAGTATTAGCCTGTGAAAGCATCGACTGAGCAGCCTGTGAAATTACGTTGTTCTGCGTAAGTTCCATCATTTCCTTTGCCATGTCCGTGTCATTTAGAATGCTTTTTATCACATAAACAAAAACTGCAGAGATGATTTCTCCGCAGTTCTTGTTTTATACACAATTATCAAAAGGAAGGTAATATCATACATTAAGCATAGAGACTGCATCGGTTATAGTCTTTTCCATTGCTTCTCTGCCGTATTTATCCACTTCAGCTTTATTTTTTTCGCCGTGGGTAAGACATCCTGCACCGCCGATACAACCGCCGATACAAGCCATGCCTTCAATAAAATTGAAATCGCTCAGGTTTTTGCTCTTTTTGAGGAGCGCCGCTTTACACTGAACTATGCCGTCACACGATACAGCTTTCAGCTCGAAGTTTGTTTCACCGTGTTCTTTGAGTGCCTGTGCTACAGCATCGGAAAGACCGCCGACACGGGCGAATATCCTGCCGAAGTAGGAGGCATTGTCGAGAACGCTCTCGGGCAGTGTGGTTATATCTATGTCTTTGGAATCAAATAGTGCCTGTAATTCCTCAAATGTCATGGCAACATCTACGTAGGGCTTTACTGTTTCTTTCTGTACTTCTGCTTTTTTTGCGGTGCAAGGTCCTATAAATACTACCTTACAGCCCTGTTCGTGCTCTTTAAGGTATTTGCCTATAGCAGCCATGGGAGAGAGATTATGGGATATCATAGACACCATTTCGGGATGATTTTTTTCTATATAGCTAACGAATGCGGGACAACAGGAGCTTGTGAGAAAACCCTTTTCCACAAGCTCGCGGCTCTCAGAATCGGCTACCATATCAGCACCGAGCGCTGCCTCCACAACTGTATGAAAACCAAGCTCTTTTAGTCCGGTTACGACCTGCCCGAGCTTTGCATACCTGAACTGGCTGGAAACAGACGGTGCAACAACAGCGTAGACCTTGTATTTTTTGTTCTGTTCACTCTTTTTTATTAAGTCGATAACGTCCAGCATATAGGACTTATCCATGATAGCACCGAATGGACACTGATATACGCAAGCACCGCAGGATATGCATTTATCGTTGTCTATGGCGGCGGCTTTGCTTTCATTCATGTGGATAGCCTTTATCTTGCAGGCGTTCTCGCAGGGACGCTTTCTGCTTATTATTGCAGTATATGGGCAAACCTTTGCACAGGCACCGCATTCACGGCATTTAGACTTGTCGATATGCGCTACATGATCCCGATCGAAGGATATAGCGCCGAATTTACACGCATCCTCGCATCTGTGTGCAAGACAGCCGCGACAGGCGTTGGTGACCTCATATCCGCCCATGGGACATTCATCGCAGGCTGTTTCGATGACTTCGATAATGTTTGAGTTTTCCTTATTGCCGCCCATAGCAAGCTTTACACGTTCGCCGAGTATCGCTCTTTCCTTGTATACACAGCAGCGCATGGTCGGGGTCTTGCCGGGAACTATAGTCTTGGGTATATCGAGAACATTTTCAAGAAGCTGGTCATTCCATGCAAGCCTTGCGACTTCACGGAGGACTTTGTATTTCAGATGCTGTACCTTGGTATCAAATTTATGCATGATATCTCCTCTCAAAAATAACTTACTTTTATACGCTTTCCCATTTGTTTCAGGCATGAAGAAAGCTCTTCTACCAGATTCATTTTGATATTGAAGGTGATTGGCAGTTCGGGATTCTGATGTGCAGGGTTAACGGCTCTGCCTACATAAAAGTTTATATCGGTGGCTTCCTCAAACAGAAGCTGACATATAAGCGATGCACCGTCCCTGTTGAAGCTCCATGTTTCATAGCATTCATTTTTATCGAGAACATCTTTGGCATACTCAATGACTTTGTTTATGGTGATAACACCCTCTGTCACCAGATCTACGCCTTCGATCTCTGCAATCGGCGGAACATCTCCTCTTTCAAAAGTGAGACTTGCCTTTACAGGTTTGCCGAGGTATGCTGCGGCAATGGAAGAAGTTGTACCGCCGCAGATAATGTGCTTTCCTTCTTTTGAAAAGAAAAGTGACATCATCCTGTCGCAGTCGTCACGGTTTCTTGGAGGTCCGAAGAGAATGTTTATCGGTTCACGCTTTCTTATCTTTATGACACAGGCGGTCGCATCATCTCCGGGGCGGTGACCGTATTCCTTGTTGCACTGATCCACAAGCATGGTGGCAAGGGTTTTAGCGGTATATCCCACAGCGGATATACCCTTCATGAATTCTGCGATTTCTTCCCATTTCCAACCGAAGTTGAAAGCCATTCCGATACCGGCATGAGGGCATCCGTCACTCATTGTCACCAGTATATCATTTTCACGGAGACTTATCGTGGATTTGAGCATCTTTTTTCCGTCAATATTCAGTTCCTGCTTCGGGTAATCGTATATCTCATTGTCACGCAGAAATATCACATCAGGATTATCATACTGGATTATCTCGACAGTTTCGTTGTCAATAAGATGAAGTATGGTAAAGGTGGAGTAAGCAACACCTCTTACCGAGCAGATCGGAAGCGTTGCGGCAATAGTGGAAACACAGTCCTCAAGCTTCAGCCCCTCAGCCATCATGGTAGAAATTATCTTGGATGTGAGTGTGGAAAGAATACTTGCTTTAACTCCGCTCCCAAGTCCGTCGGCAAGAACTATCACAGACGAGTTCTCGTCCTGTTCAATGATATCAACATGATCGCCGCAAAGCTGTTCACCGAAATGATTGATACTTTTGTAACCCATATCGGCACACAAATTATTCATTGCCTATCGACTCCTTTAGCTTTGTGAGAGCGATCTTTGTTTCGGCAGCAGTTTCACCGAGCAGTGAGGCTATTTCCTGAACTATCCTCATCTGTTTATCCACTACCTTGTCGGCTATCTCAACAGTCTGACGGCTGATGCTTTCTTTTTTCTCACGCTGCGTTTCCTCCTCGGTAACATCGCGGAGAATGCCGACGATAAGCTTGTACTCCCTGTCATAGATGATAGTCTTTTCAACATATTTCCCGTATTCCGCCAGGTATTCGTGTTTGCCGTGAAGGGCAAATCCTTTTGAAAGTACCGTCAGGAAGTCTTTTGGGTCGAGCACTCTTACTACTTGATCTCCGAGTATATCCGAGGGGGTACGGAGATTCATTATTTTGAGCGCCGCTTTATTTATCTGCTGTACTTCAAGCTTTTCATTCAGGACTATAAGTCCGTTGGGTGTGTTGCGTGAGATTATGTCGGACAGATTTTCTGCTTTTTCTTTCAGAAAGGGGAGACACATTGATATCTCCGCCTTGCCGTGTAAAATTGCTATCGCCTTTTCACGGCAGGTGTTGTAGCCGCATGAACCGCAGTTGAGTTCATCCGAGGGCTTGGTCTTGCCCATCTGGTAAAGCGTTTCACGTATCTCTGTTTCACTTGGGTCAGGTGATTTTTGCCTGATTATCTCAAATGGCTTATGAAGCTGCGTGCTGTCGGGCTGATCAACCTGAAAATCTTTGCTTCCTGCGTAGTTTGCAACGGAAATATGATCTTTTATGGGCGAACGGTGGAATTTCTCCATTACGGGACCCCCAACACAGCTTCCTGTACAAGCGGACATCTCGATAAAACAGTTATGAATACTGCCGGCTTCTATGTCTTTTAGAGAGGCTATGCAGTTTTCCATACCGTCCACGGCTATATAGTTGAACCTTGGTACATTCAGTTCCATGGTTTTAAGGATGCCGCCCGTAGTCGGGAAAAAACGAGCCTTGCTGTTTTCATCGCTGTCCATTTTCTGCTCTGGAATTATATTTTCGGTTTTGAACCAGTTTGTCAGCTCATCAAAAGTAAGTACAGCATCAACAAAGCCCTCATAGTGTTCGGCTTCGTCTTTTTTAGCAACGCAAGGTCCTATAAATACGGTTTTGGCGTTTGGTATGCGCTCTTTTATATTTTTGCAGTGTGCCTGCATGGGTGAGAGTACATCCGCTAAGTAGGGGAGAAGCTTCGGGAAGTGTTTCTGTATAAGGAGATTGACCGAGTGACAGCAGGAAGTAATTATAATGTCACGGTCTTCCTCGCGGCATATACGGTCATATTCACGCTTTATGATAGTAGCTCCAATGGCAGTTTCTTCTACATCATAAAATCCCAGCTTTTTTATAGCCTCTCTCATAGCGTTTATGCCGATTCTGTCATAGTTTGCGATAAAGGAAGGAGCGAGACTTACAACAACCGGGGCTCCGCTCTGGAGGAGTACCTTTACCTTTTCCGTTTCATCAACTATCTGTTTGGCATTCTGGGGACAGACTACAAAGCAGTGACCGCACATAACGCATTCATTTCCGATTATATAAGCCTGATTCCCCGAAAAACGGATAGACTTGACAGGACAATGACGGATACACTTATAACAATTTTTACAGTTGGATTTTTTAAGTGTCAAACACTCCATTTACCTCTCCCTTTCCTTATTCAGGGCGTTAAGTACATTTTCGCTGAAAAATTCGCTGAAATTCTCGGGCGTGATGCCTGTATAGACATCATCATCCACTGAAATGGTAACACCCACACGGTTGCATTTGCCGGTGCAGAAGCTTCCGGCTAATGTTATCTCGTTTTCAAGCTTATGTTCTTCTATCACCTTTCCAAAAAGTTCGACTATCTTTTCCGAACCTTTCAGGTGACAGGAAGAACCTACACATATCTGAATGATCATATCAATTCACCTTGGAGCTAACGTTTTCTTCAAAGAATTCCTTTACATTATCGGGAGTTACCGAGAAAAATTCATCATCAACAGTAACACAGACACCCTGCTGGCATTTGCCCATGCAGAATGTTCCTGCAAGCTCCACCTTGTTTCCTAAGCTGTTTTCGCTTATAAGGTACTGGAGCTGCTCCACCACCTGGCGTGAACCTTTTATGTGGCAGGAAGAACCGATGCATACAGTTACTTTCATATCGTCACCCTCCTTATTCGTAATCTACAACGTTTATCCATGTGTGGAGAAACTCGATTTCCTTTTCATTCCCCTTGACTGTCTGTGAAGCGGCAACTATCGGCATCCACTTCTGCACGTACTGTTTAGCGGTATTGCTCTTTTCACAGAACAGCTCTAAATATCTCTCAGCGCCGTCAATATCTCCCGAAAGCCAGAAAAGAAGATATGTTCTTGCTGCATCGGCGGAAGCATTGCCCTGTGTTGCGTGTGACCAGTCGAGGATATAGGGCGTTCCGTCGGCTGTGACGATAATGTTTGAAGGGTTGAAGTCGCCGTGACACACCTTGTTATGCTTTGGCATACCTTCCAGGCGTGTGTGCAGATCATAGCGGACAGTAGCTGATAAGTCTGTCTCGCTTATCTTTCTGTTCATCTTGTCTTTGAGCTTGTTAAGTCCTGCACAGGTCTTTTCGTGCATTGAAAGCTGTAAGTCAACGAACATTTCAAGATATTCGTCTTTCTTATCGGGTTCTTCGGAAATAAGTTGGGCGAGAGTTTTGCCTTTTATGTATTCGGAAACGATAGTCCACTTACCCTCTGTCATGGTTACTTCGAGTATTTTAGGAATATTGAGCCCTGTTTCCTCAACACGAGCCTGATTGAGTGCTTCGTTGAGTATATCGGCTTTTGAGTAGCTCTTGTCAAAAACCTTGAGCGCTTTATCACCGTCACGGTAAACGGTCTTGTTGTTTCTTACTGCAATAATTCTGTCAAGATTCATAACGGCACCTCCTTAGTGTACTTTTGCGGCTGTTCTTGTTTTATAATATGCTTTCTTGAAGTTGTGCTTATCCTCTGCTGCGGGGATATCAACAACACCGGGCTTGTTTTCTTCGGTGAAGTGCTTTTCGCCGTAGTACGCGTTCAGGTACATCTGTTTTATCTCGCTCATGAGAGGATAACGGGGGTTAGCACCTGTGCACTGGTCATCGAATGCCTGTTCCACCATATCGTCAAGACGTGCAAGGAAGTCGGCTTCGTTGGTAACGTAATCCTTGATGGCAGGCTTTATGCCTACCTTGACTTTTAGTTCATTAACTGCATCTATAAGGTTCTGGAGCTTTTCCTTGTCATTGCTTCCGCCGAGCTGTAATTCATCAGCTACCATTGCGTAACGGGCAAGTGTGTGTGGGTGGTCGTACTGTGAGAATGTTCCCATTTTAGCAGGTGCTTCCTCAGCGTTGAATCTGAGCACTTCTTCAAGCATGAGAGCGTTTGCCACACCGTGAGGGATATGGTGGAATGCGCCCAGCTTGTGAGCCATTGAGTGGCATACACCAAGGAATGCATTTGCAAATGCCATCCCTGCCATTGTAGCGGCATTAGCCATTTTTTCACGGGCTTCAATGTCATTCTGTCCGTTGTCGTATGCACGTGGCAGATATTCAAATATTGTCTGGAGCGCCTTTACTGCCAGTCCGTCTGTATAGTCTGTAGCCATTACAGATGCGATAGCTTCAAGAGCGTGGGAAACAGCATCGATACCCGATGCGGCTGTAAGACCCTTTGGAGCGCTCATGTGGTAGTCTGTATCTACTATAGCCATGTTGGGAAGAAGCTGATAATCGGCAAGAGGATATTTTACACCCGACTGTTCATCAGTGATAACTGCGAAGGGTGTTACTTCTGAGCCGGTACCTGCGGAAGTGGAGATAGCGATGAAGTATGCCTTTTCGCCCATTTTAGGGAATGTATATACTCTCTTGCGGATATCTATGAAACGCATAGCCATATCCATGAAGTCAGCTTCGGGGTGCTCATAAAGTACCCACATGATCTTGCCTGCGTCCATTGCCGAACCGCCACCCAGAGCGATGATGCAGTCGGGCTTGAAGGAACGCATAAGC
>CACZQG010000297.1 GCA_902783235.1 uncultured Ruminococcus sp. | reverse complement strand
TATCAAATAAAACAGAACCATCCGTAAGCAAATAAAATAAAATATCCCAAAGCATGAACTGTAAAAAAATGAATGAACAAGTTAATTTTTGACAAAAACAGTTGAATTTTCATAAAATTTGTGGTATAATAGATGTATAAAAAAGGTGTAGAATGTTTACCACACCTTCAAGCTATTTCAAACTATTTCCAGTTATGATGAAAAAAAATATTTTTTGTATCAACTTTTAAAAGAAAGGATGTATGGATCATGAACCATAAAAGATTTATAGCCGCCGTGACTGCTGCTGCAGCCTTGACCATTGCCCTGCCTGTGGGTGCACCTGTTTTCTCGGGGGATAGCTGTATTTTGAGTGCAAGTGCGGAAAGTAAGCCGAAAAATTTTTACGGTCAAAGCTTTAACGCTTTTGAAGTTGTCTGCCCCGAGGGAGAGCTTTCCTTAGGCAGTGCTTACAGCGTGGAAGGACAGATAGTCGTTTCAAACATGGGAAATATCATCCAAAGGGTCTGGGGCGGGATCTATACCGAGGACGGCAAAGAAGTCATGACAAACGTAGAAACACCTATGGATGAAATGTGCGACCTCGGAAAGACGTTCGACAACTATATGTATTTCAATGCGCTCCCCGTGGGAAAGTACGTATTCAGCATAAATGTCAGCGACAAACTTGGATATACCGCCGAGCTTATCCACTCCGAATTCACAGTAGTGGATAACAGTAAGCTCCCTTCCGATATGGAGATACTGGACTGCTTTGTCCCGGGGGATAATATAACCGGTACCTGCGGATTTTCAGCATACGGCCGTATCACCTCCTCCTATACCATCAATAAGGTGTGGGGCGGTATCTATACTGCCGGCGGTAAGGCAACAAAGCAGTATTATGAAACAGAACCGAATAAGAACAGCTTTGACCTGAAAAACGGCTTTACTGATAATATATCCCTGGAGGGTCTTGCGGAGGGGGACTACATATACAGAATATATGCATCCGATATTAAATCCGGGGAAAAGCTCCTTGTGGAAAAAAATTTCACTATTAGCAGCAAGGCGGATATGAAGTCGGAAATAAACGGCTATTACATGAAGTATCCCACCGGTCAGCTGCGTTTTGGCAGAGGGTATGGAATATCCGGAAACATTGTGTCCGCCTACCCCATAAAAACTGTTTACGGCGGAATATTCAAGGCAGAAGCCTCCGACTCCCAATACAATAACGAATATGTAAAAACTATCCCGGTGGATTCCACTGAATTTGATCTGGCAAAGCTGGACTATGATCTCGCTTTTGACCAGCTGCCCCTGGGGGATTATGTTTACAGGGTAGAGGTGACAGATGAAAAGGGCTTTACAAAAACCGTTGCAGAATCTGCCTTTACCGTATGCAGCACAGAGCGTACCCCCGACTCTCCCGAAATTGCACTGAAGGGTATTGACGTTTCATCATATCAGAATGATGTGGACTGGGAAAAGGTGAAAGCAGACGGCAGGGATTTTGCTGTTCTCCGTGCAGGTGTGACCAATAATACGGATTCCAACTATCATGAGGATGCAAGCTTTGCAAGCAATTACAGCCGTGCAAAACAAGCAGGACTGAAGGTGGGTGCGTATCTTTACACCAGTGCCGTGAACCGCTCAGAAATGCGTTCCAACATTGAAGATCTTCTGGATACTCTTGACGGCAGATACCTGGATATGCCCATATACATAGATGTTGAGACCGAGAGCCGTCAGCCCTTCCTTGGAAAAGAAGCCCTTACAGAGCTGGTGAAATACGGCTGCTCCCTTATAAAAGATGCAGGCTATGATGCAGGTGTGTATTCCAGCATTTCATGGTTCACAAATTATCTTGATGCGTCAAGTCTGGCTGAGGACAATAACGAGATCTGGCTGGCTGCATGGTTCGATGAGGTTGACAGCTATGATATGTCCCGGTTCTGCACCACATGGCAGTATTGCAGTGACGGAAAGGTGGACGGCATTTCGGGTGATGTGGACGGAGACTACAGGTATGCTCCCTTGAATAATGAAAAAGTGTTTGTGGGCAAAAACGGACTTGTGACCTGGACTGAGGTGGAGGGTGCTGACAGCTACATAGTTGCCAAAATAATAAACGGCAAAAAGTACTACGGCAGCCGTGTCACCACAAATTCCTACCGCCTGAAAAATATCCCCAACGAAAGCTTTGAATTATATGTTATCGCCTGCACTGC
>CACZQG010000296.1 GCA_902783235.1 uncultured Ruminococcus sp. | reverse complement strand
GTGCAGGAATACTGGTCTGTCGGTCAGCCCCTCTGTCAGCTAACGCTGACACCTCCCCCTCGGGGGAGATCACGTACCCCAAGGGCAGTTGCATTTCTATCCAAATTTAAAATTTGGTGAAATGCTGGCATATTTCAAACCTTTCCAACGCAGAAGTTCAGTATTTAGACAAGCAGAAAATTCAAGATTTATTTGGGGGATCAATAATATCGCTTATTTCAAACCAGAAGGTAGAGCCTTTTCCCACGGTACTGTATACCCCGAATTTGTATTCATGTTTTTTGAGTATTGCCTTGACTATTGACAGTCCCAGACCTGTACCCACTACCTCCCTTTTGTGATTTTCGGAGCGGTAGTATTTTTCAAAGATAAGATTTATCTTATCCGGCTCGATACCATCGCCTGTATCGGCTATTTCCACCCTTACGCAGTCGGGCTTGTTTACCTGGCGGACGAATACCTTTTTATCCTCACCTGTATAATTCACTGCGTTATTTATAAGATTATAGATCACCTGCTGGATCTTTATGCTATCGCATTTTACAATTACATTTTCGTCCGGAGTAAAAGATACATCATAATCATGCTTGCCTGACAAGCCGCTGTATCGTGCGGTGATATCCGACAGCAATTCGGTAATACTGAATTCACTGTAATTGAGCTTCTGATTGCCGTCCTCCAGCTTGGAAAGATCCAGCATATCATTTACCAAAAGTGCCAGTCTGTCCGTTTCATTTATAATTATTTCCAGATGCTCATTGCGCTTCACCGGATTATCCCCTGAAAGATCTCTTATCATTTCCGCATATGCTTTCAGCATGGTAAGAGGTGTTCTGAGATCGTGGGAAACATTGGCAATAAGATCACGCTGCATGGAATCCACCTTGGATATCTGCTGACCCGCATAGGTCAGAGTGCTTGCCAGACATTGTATCTCTGAATAGCCCTTGCCGTCAAATTTCACTTCATAGTTGCCTGCTGCCATTTCCTCAGCACTTCTGGTTATCTTTTCAATAGGATCGGATACCTTTTTTGCCATGAAATATGAGATGACCCAGCTAAGTATTATAAGTATGACCGTTATGATTATAAGCTGCTTTTTAAATATTGCAGCTGTGGATTCCACCGGTACCAGCTGGGCATTTATAAGGATATATGCCTCCGGTGATGCGCTGTCCCCTATCACCGCAAGATAGACCAATATATCATTATTCATGGTCTTACTGTACATTTTGTAGCATATGTCATCCTCCTTGCTTTCAATAAGCTCATAGAGAAAATTAGTACGCTTGGACTCGGGTCCGTGAAGATAGCAGCTTTTTCCCAGAGTATCCTTTGAGTATATGATGCGTCCGTATCGGTCTACAATGTCTATGCACATATTATTTTTAAGAGCAATACCGGTAAGCTTATTGCCGAAATCACTGTCATCATAGCTTTCTTCTATTTCTCTGGCAGCTCTTTTCACATCCCCTGTTTTCATAAATTCATAAAAGCGTCCGATAAAGACTATCTGAAACAGCCACAAAAAAACAAATACCAGTGCGGTAAAGAGAATAAAATACCGCCATATCTTGAATTTTATACTTGTGGGTCTGAAAAAACGCTCCAGCTTATTCATCATAGTATTCAAATTTATATCCCATTCCCCTCAGTGTCACAACAAATTTTCTGTATGGACCCAGACTGTTACGCAGCATTTTGATATGGGTGTCCACCGTTCTGTCATCACCGAAAAAGTCATAGCCCCATACGTCCTCTAAAAGCTTATCACGGGTAAGGGCAACATTTCTGTTCTTTACAAGGAAAAACAGAAGATCATATTCCTTGGGGGTCATAGATGCCTTTTCGCCGTCAACAAAGACCTCCCGTCCTGCCATATCTATCTCCAGACCTTCAAATTTCATACGGTCAGGCACATCCTCTGTACGGGCAGCTGATCTTTTAAGTACTACCTTGACTCTTGCCATAAGCTCCTTGGGAGAAAAGGGCTTTACCACATAGTCATCTATTCCCAGCTCAAAGCCGAAAAGCTTATCATATTCTTCCCCTCTTGCCGACAGCATAATGACCGGTATCGTTTTATACTTCTTTATCTCCTTACAGGTGGAAAATCCGTCAAGCTTAGGCATCATGACATCCATGATTATCAGGTCGAAATCATCCTCCTTTACCATGGAAACAGCCTGCATACCGTTTTCAGCCTCAAAGACCTCATAGCCTTCAAACTCGGCATATTCCCTTACAACTCGTCTTATATTCACTTCATCATCTACTACAAGTATTTTTGCCATACCTACACTCCTTTACCATATTTTGTATACTATCTCGGATCGTTCTGTGGCTGCTTCATTCGCAGCATATAGCTTTGCTTGTCGCAGCCCCGGCTCAACCCTTCACCGGGATCACATCTGCAACATGGTTATATTATAACGCAATAATGTGATAATTGTGTGAAAACCGAATAAAAAATAGTTTCCCCACAAGGAACGCAATAAGGCCGCCCTGCAAAGCTCTGACCGTAAAAAGCAATAAAAAAGCCATAGTACCTCCGACCATCGGTCAGAAATACTATGGCATGATAATTTTCTATACCAGCATTGCTTTTTAAGCAGCTGTGATCCTATCACTTCTTGTTCTTACCGTAGTAAGCCAGCATATATAGATTCTTGAGTTCTTCCACCTTGGGAAGTCTGGGGTTAGCTGTTGTACACTGATCGCCAAATGCCTTATAAGCCAGGTCATCCAGAGCATCTTCATATACCTTGGCATCAATGTATGAACGCTTGTCAAGCTTTCCTGCTTCCTGGATAGTAAGCGGAACACCGACCTGACCCATAAG
>CACZQG010000295.1 GCA_902783235.1 uncultured Ruminococcus sp. | reverse complement strand
TGATATTTCCATGGAGGAGATACAGCAGATAGCCGAAAGTGACAGCTCTGAAGATGAAATATTCAGAGAAATGGTTCTTGATAAAAGCGGTAATATTGTGGCACATATGGATAAGGATATGCTGGGGGTCAATTTGATGGATCAAAAGGATACTCTGGAATCTGCCATAGCACACAAGATATATAACGAGCACCTGGATAACTTCAGTATTGAGTTTGGGGATAAATCCTTTTCTGTCTATGCTATACAGGTGTCCGGAGGCTGGTACAGTGTATCTGTTATAGACGATGATGTTGCTTTTGCCAGTCTGAACAGGATGCCATATATAGGCTTGATTTTTATATTCCTTGCTATCGGTGCCATCGCTTTAATAATCATAAGCTCGGAAAAGCGAAAGGATAAGGTGCGTAAGATCACTGCGCAGCTCGAATCCGCAGCGAATATCTATTTGTCCCTTTTTGATATTGATGTAAAGAGCGGTACTTTTACTCCGCTTAAAAATACTCCCAATCCAAATATCAGAAAAAGTGTTCAGCTCAGCGGCGGTGACAGCTCTAAAATGTTTGAAAGCTTTGTGGCAATGCTTCCTGATGAAAAAACAAGGGAGAAAATGTCGGGCTTTATAGATCTTAAAGATATAAATGAGCGATTTAAGGATATAAACGTGGATACCATCGAGTACCTGAGCCACATGAATACCTGGACAAGAGGAAGGCTGGCTGTCTCGGAAAGGGATCATAATGGAAATATCACCCATGTGCTTTGGATGATAGAAAATATCGACCATGAAAAACGTTCCAGAGATGAACTGATGGAAAAATCCAACAAGCTTTCAAAACAGCTATCCTCTGCGGCGGACATCTATATTTCATTGTGTGAGCTGGATATCCCCAATAATGATGTTTCTGCTATAAGGAATAAAAACCCTGCTATTGCTCAGCTGGTGCTGGGCTGTGAGCATGATATGCAGGAACGCTTTTTCCGGATAATGAGAGGACTGCCTGAAAGCGACACCAAGCAGGCAGCTATAGATTTTTGTGATCTGTCAGATATTGATGAGCGTATGAAGGATACAAATATGATAACTCTGGAATACATAAGCTATGGTAATATCTGGGTGAGAGCAAGATATGCTGTGTCCGAGCGTGATAAAAACGGAAGGATCACTCATGTTCTCTGGATGCTGGAGGATATAGACAAGGAAAAAAGAGCCAGGGATGAGCTTCTCGCCAAGGCAGATAAGCTTACAACACAGCTGGCTTCAGCAGCGGATATCTACATTTCCCTGTGTGATCTGGATATTCCCAATAATGATGTTACTCCCATACGAAACTTAAATCCTGTTATCGCAAAAATTGTAAACAGCTGTGATCACAATATGCAGGAGCTGTTCTTCGGTATCATGAGAGGTCTTCCTGAAAGTGATACTAAGCAGGCGGCAATAGATTTTTGCGATCTGTCAGATATAGATGAGCGTATGAAGGATACCAATACGGTTACACTGGAATATTTAAGCTATGGTAATATCTGGGTAAGAGCAAGATATGTGGTATCCGAGCGTGATGAACAGGGAAGGATCACTCATGTTCTGTGGATGCTGGAAAATATTGATGCAGAGAAAAAATCCCGTGATAAGCTGATGGAGATGACAGTGAAGCTCAACAAGCAGGTAATGTCAGTGGCAGATATCTATAGTATTGTGTATGATTTTGATATAAATAATGACATTCTTACCATGATAAAGAATAATACGGTAAAGGCAACGGATATATTTACCGAGGGTAAGGGTCATGCACGGGAAACCCTTTTAACAGCGGTAAAAAGTACTACAGACAGCTCTTCCACGGCTATTATGCTCAAATTTGCGGATCTCGCTACTATTGACAAACGAATGAGTGCAACTGATACCATCACTCAGGAATATCTCAGTGAGGAGAGAAAATGGCGGAGAGCTCGCTTTGTTGTATCTGAAAGAGATGAAATGGGCAGAGTTACTCATGTTCTGGGTATGGTGGAGGATATCGACCATGAAAAGAAGGATCGTGAGAAGCTCATTAATATGTCGGAAAGAGCTATAGCTGCCAATGAAGCAAAGTCTGCATTTTTGTCAAATATGTCTCATGAGATAAGAACACCTATCAATGCACTTCTGGGCATGAATGAAATGGTGCTGCGTGAATGCGATGACAAGAACATTATCTCATATTCTGAAAATATAAGAACAGCAGGAACCACTCTGCTGGGACTTATAAATGATATACTTGACTTTTCAAAGATAGAAGCAGGAAAAATGGAGATCCTTCCTGTGGATTATGATCTGGCAACAATGCTTAAGGATCTTGTGAACATGATACGTACAAGGGCAGAAGCCAAGGATCTGCAGGTGCTTACCAGCTTTGACAGGGATATACCTCAACACCTTAAAGGGGATGAGGTGCGTATAAAGCAGATAATCACAAATATACTCACCAATGCGGTGAAGTATACTGAGCAGGGCGGCATAACCTTTAGCGTTGGATTTGAAAAGATCGAAAATGACAGCAGCAGTATCCTCCTGTGTGTTTCCGTTAAGGATACGGGAATAGGCATCAAGGAAGAGGATATGGCAAAGCTGTTCTCAAAATTCGAGCGTATTGAGGAAAAACGCAATCGTAATATTGAGGGTACCGGACTTGGTATGAATATTACCCAAAGCCTGCTTTCTCTGATGGACAGCCATCTTGAAGTGGAAAGCGTATACGGTCAGGGCTCTACCTTCAGCTTTAAAATAAAGCAGACTGTCAGAAAGTGGGATAAGCTGGGCAATTACGAGGAGGCATATAAGAGATCTATGTCCACAAGGGCAAGATATAAGGAATCCTTTACAGCACCTGATGCCAAGGTACTTGTTGTGGATGATATGCCTATGAATATACTGGTGTTTACAAGTCTGCTGAAACAGACGGGAGTTCAGATAGATACCGCTGCCAGCGGCGATGAGGCAATAGAGCTGGCATCTAAGAATGAATACGATGTTATTTTCCTGGATCATATGATGCCTAATAAGGACGGTATTGAAACTCTTAAAGAAATGAAGGCAGATGAAAAGGGTATCAACAGAAAAACCCCCGTTATTTGTCTGACAGCAAATGCAATTTCCGGTGCAAGGGAAAAGTATATAGAGTCAGGCTTTGATGATTATCTTACCAAGCCTATTGAGTCAGAAAAGCTTGAGGAGATGCTGTATGAGTTCCTGCCCCATGATAAAATACTGCGTTCGGCTATAATTGAACAGCAGGCGGTGGAGACTGAGGACAGGCTTCCGGACTTCCTTTTCGGTATTACCGAAATAGATATAGTGTCGGGAATGAAGTACTGCGGTACGGAAAAGCTGTATCTTGAAGCATTGAAAAGCTATGCCCGATCAATAAACCGGTATATGTTCAATCTGAAGAAATACTGGATAGCCGGAGATGTTAAAAATACTATGATAATGGTACATAACATTAAAAGTGCATCAAGAACCATTGGGGCAGAGTGGATAAGTCATCATGCCCTTGCAGTGGAAACCGCAGCAAGTGTTGATGACCGGAGGACAATGCGTGAGTCAATAGAGATGCTGATGGAAAGATGCAATCGACTGGGTGAACAGCTTTCTGCTCTTACAAGGAGTTAAGGCAACACCGCACAAAGACCGCTTGGAAGCTTTGCACGTCATCTGCTTGCAGATTTTCCTTTATCTTGCACAAAATCTCTTTG
>CACZQG010000294.1 GCA_902783235.1 uncultured Ruminococcus sp. | reverse complement strand
TTGACAGGCAAAAAAACTGTCACATCAGACACTCATGTCAAAATGTTATCAGAACAGAGCAGTGGGAGCAAAATGGAGTTGAAACATACTTATGATTGTGGTATAATAATTAATGGTCTTGAACATAAGACCTAATTTTTGAGGTTTTGGTTAGTTAGCGCTAACTTAATTGGAGGTAACTATGAAGGGTAAAGATCTTATCAACATTGGTATTTTTTCAGCGATCTATTTCGTTATCTTGTTCATTGTCGCTATGCTCGGTATGATACCCATATTTCTGCCGCTGTTGTCTGTAATTGTCCCGATACTCGGCGGTATCCCGTTCATGCTGTTTCTGACGAGAGTGAATAAATTCGGTATGATATGGATCATGAGCATTATCATGGGCATTCTGATGCTGCTGACAGGTATGAGCTGGCCGCCGCTTGTGGTATCGGTATTCACCGGACTTATCGCAGAGCTGGTTTACAAGAGCGGTAATTACAGGAGTGCATCGAAGGCTGTCATCACAAATGGTATATTCAGCCTCTGGGTCGCTGCTAACTATCTTCCTCTGTTCTTTGCAGCAGATAAATACTGGGCTTCCCGTCAGAATTTCGGACAGGATTACATCGACACGGTCACAAAGCTCATGCCTGCCTGGATGTGTCCGGTAACATTTATTGCAGCGTTTGTCTGCGGCATTGTCGGTGGATTGCTTGGCAGAAAACTGATGAAAAAGCATTTTGAAAAAGCAGGTATCGCATGATCGGTGATATTTTCGATACACTTGACAAGGCAGGCTTTGGCTCTAATGTACATGAGATCGCAGCCGAGGGTGAATGCCATGTGCTGCGGCTCGATGATGAATCCGGCGAGGGATTTATGACTATGTACCGTGTATTTGAAGGCGTTTATCTTATGTTTAATGATTTTCATATGCATAGCTGCATATCGGAATATCAGAATACAGATACAGTGCTGTGCATTGATCATTGCCGTGAAGGACGCATCGAACATGAAAACTCTCTCGGAGAGCGCTACTATATGGAAGCCGGTGATCTGCGTATAGACAGGCGTATTCACCATGAGGGTAAGGTCGAGCTGCCCCTTTCACATTACCACGGTATAACGATCGGTTTTCTGCAGGATCTTGCACAGGAATCATTGAAGCGGGAGATGCCGTTTCTTTCAGCTGATCTTGAAACGCTCAGAGAAAGCTTCTGCCCCGGAAATAAGGAATTTCTGCTTCGGACAAATGAGCCGCTGAACGCAGTTTTTTCACAGCTATATCATGCACCGAAGAATATACGGCTTAATTATTTCAGAGTGAAGATCGCTGAAATGCTTTTGCTGCTTTCGGAGATAGATACTTCGGCATATTCACAGCAGCGTAGGTATTTTACGGTAAGCCAGACTGCTAAAGTCAAGGAGATACATTCTCTTATCACCGGCAGACTTGATAAGACCTTCACAGTTGAGAAGCTTTCACAAATATCGGGAATGCCGTCTGCATCCCTGCGAAAAGTATTCAAGGCGGTCTATGGTGCACCCATCTACCGGTATATGAAAGCTTACAAAATGAAAGCGGCTGCTGAGATGCTTATATCCGAACGTGACCTGAATATTGCTGACATAGCACAGCGGATCGGATATGACAATGCATCAAAATTCTCGGCGGCATTCCGTGTTGTCATGGGTGTGACACCGCAGAATTACCGCAGCAGACAGGAGGAACTATAATGGGAAAAGATAAAAACGGCTCATTTGGCTGGCTTCTCAGTCAGTCGGGGGAGCGAAAAGGAAAATTTGTACTGAGCGTTGTGCTTGCACTGTTCAGTATGCTGTGCGGTATCGTGCCGTACTATTTTATTGCAAGGATAGTAAATGACCTGCTAACAGGCAGCACTGATAAGTCAGCTTATATCATCAACTGCGTGATTATTCTTGCGCTGTGGCTTGGCAAATCGCTGTTTCATGCACTGTCAACAGCGAATTCGCATCTGGCGACCTTTCACACTCTCGCAGTGATAAGAAAGAAAGCACTTGACAAGCTTGCTAAGCAGCCCTTAGGTGAGGTTATCAGTCAACCTTCGGGAGCACTGAAAAGCACCATCGTTGAGCGTATTGACAGTATTGAAACAACTCTTGCACATATCCTGCCCGAATTTACAACGGGTATAGGTGCTCCGGTGATAATACTTATCTATGCCTTTACAATAAGCTGGAAGTTGGGGCTTGCGGCTCTTATTACGGTGCCCTTGGGGATAGTATGCTATATGCTGATGATGTTCGGCTATGAGGAAAACTATGGCAGAACAGTCCGTGCAACAAAGGCGCTGAACGCTGTTACGACAGAATATATCAACGGCATTGAGGTCATCAAGGTATTCGGCAAGGCACAGTCAAGCTATGAAAAATTTGCCGCAGCAGCAAAAGAGAGTGCAGCAAGCTTCGTTGACTGGATGAGAAAAAGCAATGTGTATATGACCTTTGCAATGTGCATTATGCCTGCGACTATGCTCTCAGTTCTGCCGATTGGCGGTATCATGACAATGCACGGAACGGTCACCGCAGCTGATTTTATCACGATGATCATTCTCACAGTAGGGCTTATAGAACCGCTTATTGCTGTTATGTCCTACTCTGATGACATAGCACAGATGGACACTATAGTATCAGAGGTGAGAAATATTCTTGATGCTCCCGAAATGGAACGTCCCGAAAAGCTTGAAGGGAATATATCAGGCGGAGATATAGTACTTAGTGATGTGCATTTCAGTTATTCGGATAAGGAAATACTTCACGGTATTTCTATGACTGTTCATGAGGGCGAGTTCATAGCACTTGTAGGGCCATCGGGCAGCGGAAAGTCAACGGTTGCAAGGCTGATCGCAAGTCTTTGGGATACGGAAAGCGGAAGTATTACACTTGGCGGTGTGAACATAAAGGAAATACCGCTGGATGAATACAATCAGAGGATAGCTTATGTGTCACAGGATAACTATCTGTTTGACCTGTCGGTACGTGAGAATATTCGTCTGGGAAATCAGTCTGCAACCGACAATGAGGTGGAGGATGCAGCAAAAAAATGCGGATGCCATGACTTTATTATGAGTCTTGAAAACGGGTATGATACGGTTGTCGGATCATCGGGGGGGCACCTTTCCGGCGGCGAGCGGCAGCGTATAGCAATTGCAAGGGCGATGCTCAAAAATGCGGATATAATAATCCTTGATGAAGCCACCGCCTATACTGATCCGGAAAACGAAGCCGTTATACAGAAAAGCGTTGCAAAGCTTGTAAAGGGCAAAACGCTTATCGTTATCGCACACAGACTTTCAACAGTCAGCAACGCCGACAGGCTATATGTCATTAAGGACGGTAATATTGAGGAGCAGGGTACACACGAGGAGCTGCTTGCACAGAACGGACTTTACAGCTCAATGTGGGCAGCGCATATCTCGGCAAAGGATGGTGAAGAAGATGTTTAAGATATTAAAAAACTTCTTTGACTTTTGTGATGCGAAGGACAGAAAACGCTTTTATACTTCCATTGTTTTCAGCCTTTTTCAGGCTGTATTTGAGGCATTGAAAATACCTGCTATCTATGTTATGGTGAAGGCTCTCCTCGATAATAATGTTACAGGAAAGACCTGTCTTACCTGTCTGTGCGTTATGCTTGTGAGCATAATCGGCTCAGGCTTGTTCAAGGCGAAGGCAACTATGCTCCAGACCGAGGGCGGTTACAATACCTGTGCAAATAAACGTATGAAGCTTGCTGAGCATCTTCGCTATCTGCCCATGGGTTACTATAATGAAAATAGTCTCGGACGGATAATGTCAGTTACAACGAATACTATGCAGAACCTTGAAAATGTTGCAACGAGAGTTGTGATGATAGTATGCTCAGGACTGCTTACAACGGCTGTAATAACTGTTATGATACTTATATTTGACTGGCGGATAGGTCTTATCCTGTGCGGCGGACTGATAGTGTACTTTTTTATCAACAGCGGATTGATGAAGGTGTCAGCAGGCATGGCAAAGCAGAAGCTTGAAAAGGACTCTGCGCTGGTGGCTAAGGTGATCGAGTACATTCAGGGCATTTTCGAGGTGAGAACATTCAGGCTTACAGGAAAACGCAGCAAAGACCTTAATACTGCAATAGATGAAAACGAACACGCAAACTCCGCAATGGAGCTAAAGCTCATTCCCTTCATGACTATGCAGAGCTTCTGGCTGAAGGCTGTCGGAACTATCATAGTGATGGTCTCAGTTCTCCTGCATATCGGCGGAAGTATGGATCTTCTCACAACTATCATAATGATAATAAGCTCTTATCTTATATATGCACAGCTGGACACGGCAGGAAACTATTCTGCCCTGCTCAGAACCGTAGATGTGAGCGTTCGTCAGGCACAGGATATACTTGAAACACCGCAGATGGATATTTCGGGCAAGGACATAAGTCCCCGGCACTTTACGATAAAGACTGAGAGCATCGGCTTTGCCTATGAGAAGAAAAAGATAATCGACAACGTATCCCTTGAGATTCCCGAAAGAACAACTACAGCGATAGTTGGTCCATCCGGTGGCGGAAAGTCTACCCTGACCTCGCTGCTGTCACGCTTCTGGGATGTGGATGAGGGAAAAGTAACACTGAATGGTACAGATGTGCGTGAATACAGTATGGACTCACTTATGAAAAATTACAGCTTTGTATTCCAGCGTGTATACCTGTTTGCAGATACCATTGCGAACAATATCCGTTTCGGTCAGCCTGATGCACCTATGGAAAAAATAATAGATGCGGCGAAAAAGGCCTGCTGCCATGATTTTATCATGCAGCTTCCTGACGGGTATGATACAGTGATAGGTGAGGGCGGTGCAAGTCTGTCCGGCGGTGAAAAACAGCGTATTTCAATTGCAAGGGCAATAATGAAAGACGCTCCCATAATAGTTCTTGATGAGGCGACAGCCAATGTCGATCCGGAAAATGAAGCGGAACTGATGAAGGCTATTGATGCACTCACAAAAGAAAAGACCATTATCATGATCGCACACAGGCTGAAAACTGTTCGTAATGCTGATCAGATACTTGTTATAGACAGTGGAAGGATCGCACAGCAAGGAACTCATGATTCACTGATGCAGACGGATGGAATTTACCGCAGATTTGTGGAAAGCAGGCGTGAAGCCGCTTCATGGAGGCTGTGATATGGCAGGACTTTTTACGGCGGACATTGAAAACAGAGGGCTTGTACTCGATCCCCGGACAAAGCTGTTTGTCATGATAACGCTTGTGATATTTGCGCTTGGGGGAACGGGCAGCCATATTTCGGCAGTACGGTACGGAACGACCGCAGTAAGCATTATGCCTGTGATTTTGCTTGTGACAGCAAAGCAATATAAAAAAGCTGCTGTATTCGGAATACTGTATGCATTGATAAAAACGGCAGAGATCCTCCTTGTACCTGATATGAAAGGTGCTGCTCTGAGTATCATCGGATTGTGCAGTCTGATATTTGTACGGCTGATGCCGGGGATTATTATGGGTGCGTATATGCTTTCTTCAACCACTGTAAGCGAATTTATTGCAGCAATGCACCGTATGCACATTCCACAGCAGATCACGATACCGCTGTCTGTCATGTTCCGTTTCTTTCCCACCGTACTTGAAGAATTCAAGGCTATCAACGCAGCTATGAAAATGCGTGACATTCGTATTGGGGGTAAAAATGCAGGGAAATTCATTGAATATCGTCTTGTACCGCTTATGGTCTGCTCGGTGAATATAGGCAGCGAGCTTTCAGCGGCGGCATTGACAAGAGGACTCGGTACAAATGTACGGCGGACAAATATCTGCAAAATAGGTGTTCATACGCAGGACATTGCTGTACTGGTCATGTCAGCAGCACTTTATATTCTTTGGATCCTTGGAATGATGAGGGTGATAACATGACTGATGGGGTGATGCTGAAAAATGTCTCGTTTCGCTATGCAAACGGAGATACAGGGGCATTGAATGATCTTGATATGACCGTAAATCGGGGCGAATGTGTTCTGCTCTGCGGTAGCTCGGGCTGTGGAAAAACTACTGTCACAAGGATGCTGAACGGACTGATCCCTCATTATTATGAAGGAACGCTTGAGGGTGAAGTAACTGTTTTCGGGAAAAGCATTAGTGAAACCTCCATAGAAGATCTTGCAGGTATTGTTGGCAGCGTGTTCCAGAATCCCAGAAGCCAGTTTTTCTGTGTGGATACCACAGCAGAAATAGCATTCGGGTGCGAGAATATGGGATTGTCGGAAGCAGATATACAGTGCCGTATTGACACCACAGTGGCAGACATGAAAATCCAAAGGCTGCAAAACAGGAGCATTTTCAAGCTGTCAGGCGGTGAAAAGCAGAAAATTGCCTGTGCAGGTGTAGCGGCGATGCTGCCGGAGCTTATCGTACTTGATGAGCCGACATCCAACCTTGACCTTGATGCAATAGATGAGCTGCGTGATATCATCCGTAAATGGAAGGGACAGGGCAAAACCATAATCATTGCAGAGCATCGGCTTGGCTGGCTTAATGGGTTATGCGACAGAGTGCTATTTATGGAAAACGGTGATTTTTCCGAGGAATTTACAGGTGAGTCATTCTTTTCTCTGAATACGGATAAGCTGAACAGCATGGGGCTAAGGGCAATTAATACAGCTAATAATTACATTAAATGTAAAACAGGAATGACTGAGATCAAGCCGTTTAACTGCAGCGATCCCATAATGCTTGAAGGCTTCACATACAGCTATGAAAAGCTGGATACGATAAATATACCAAAGCTTGATATACCAAAAGGTGCAGTTATTGCCGTGGTGGGTCACAATGGTGCAGGAAAGTCCACATTTACAAGATGCCTGTGCGGACTGCAAAAGCACTTCAGAGGTACAGTAAAAATAGACGGAAAAACATACCGCTCAAAGGATATGCTGAGACTGTCCTACATGGTCATGCAGGACGTAAATCATCAGCTTTTTGCTGAAACGGTGCTGGAGGAAGTTATGCTTGGTGTTCAGGACTCTGAGCGGCAAGCTGCACTGGATATCCTTGAAAAGCTTCATATTGCAGAATATAAAGACCGGCATCCCATGTCCCTTTCAGGGGGACAGAAGCAGCGTGTCGCTATTGCTTCTGCACTGATGGCGGGTAAGAGGATCATTGTATTTGATGAGCCGACAAGCGGTCTGGATCATGGAAGTATGGAATGTACAGCGGAGCTTCTCCGCTCGCTGGATGAGGATATGACCCTACTGATAGTGACGCATGATATGGAGCTGATCGACCGCTGCTGTACGCATATTTTGCATATAGAGGATGGAAGAATTCAATAAAACATGACTGTAAAAGGGAGCTTGTTCGTATGAAACAAGCTCCCTTTTAATTATATTGATGTCCCAATTAAATCTTGAAGATTTATGCGAAGAATATGCCCCAAGGGCATTTGCATTTCTATCCAAAT
>CACZQG010000293.1 GCA_902783235.1 uncultured Ruminococcus sp. | reverse complement strand
GTCAAAGAGATTTTGTGCAAGATAACGGAAAATCTGCAAGCAGATGACGTGCAAAGCTTCCAAGCGGTCTTTGTGCGGTGTTGCCTTAGTCTTTTTTCCTGACAGACTCCACCATCTCCATAGCTGTTTGCTCATCGGTATTAGCTGACAGCATGAAAATATATCTTCCGTTATCCCATATAAACGTATGATATCCCTTATTATCAAGGTAATATATAGTATCATATCCATTCAGTGTGATATGCTGTATATCCGCATCCTCGGTATTTATCAGCAGATCAAATGCTGCTTTGGTATACTGATCAAAATAAACAAGGCTGTCACCCTTTCGGTATATCCTGTTAATGCGTGTATCCTCGGTTATATCCATATCCGTAACATAACCGCTCATATCCCAGGTAATATCATAGCGTTCCAATATAGTATCCGGATGTTCATCATCATCTATAGTCTGTACTATAGACGAATCGTGGAAAATATGTATTATAAAGCCGAAAAATGCGTTTCTCAGGGCATCAACGCTCATAACAGCAGCAGATGATGCTAAAAATACCGCAAGGGCTATACACGCTGCACGTTTGCCCAGAGTATTTATCATGGAGAAATAGGGCTTTCTTCGTCGGTTTATAAGCTTATCCATTTTAAGCTCAAAGCCCTGTGAAAAGCTGTATGGCTCATTGTCCTCCAGCATAGCCGCATATCTGCCATGCATCTCGTCATAAAGTGCTCTTTTGAAATTGCTCTGCTCCACAACTAATCCCCCTTTTCAAGTATTTGTTTCAAAGCATTTTTAGCCCTCTTTATCCTCTTATAGGCTGCCGCCTTTGAGATCCCCAGCATTTTAGCCATATCTCCGGCAGTATACCCTTCTATACATGAAAGATATATGGCATCCTGTGATTCTGCCGAAAGCTTCCCTATAGCCGCACGCAGCTGCTCATACTGAAACTTTTCAAAGAAATCCGTTTCAGTAACTGCCTTGCTGTCCTCATAGGTCTCACAATACTCTGAGCTTTTCTTGTTGCGTCTGTATATATCAATAGCAGCGTTTCTGATAATAATAACGAACAAGTCCCCGATTTTTGGACAGGGAATTTCCTTATATTTTGAAAAATTGTTGGCAATGGACAAAAAAGCCTCATGAACTGCGTCCTCTGCATCGGTGCTGTTGTGCAATATGCCGAATGCGATCCTGTACATAGCATCACGGTACTGCATATACAGCTCACTGAAACGATCCTTATCCTCCCCGCTGTCAAGGACCGACAAGTATACAAGCATTTTTTATGTACCTCCAATGGGAACATTATATTATAAGGCAATAGCATACGATCAATAGGATGTTTTTTGAAATACATCCCCGGATTGCTTATTGACAGAGTAATATCAAAAGTGTTATAATATATGAGATAAGATCAGAAAACAACAAAAGGAGAATAATAATGATAAAGAAGATCTTTACTGTGATAATGGCATTTACAGTTATGATATGCCTGTCCGCCTGCGGAAACAAAAGCTTTGAAGAAAAAGGCGATCACCTTACCGGCAATAAGTGGAGAGGTACTGACGGCAGCCTTATAGATCTTGACACCGACGGCACATACAAATATTACAATAGCATGGATGACCTGTCAAACAATTACTTCAAGGGCACATTTACTGTAAAAAACGGGCAGGAAGCTATAGACTATCTTACAAAGACTCAGGGATTTGATGAAAAATCACAGCGTGATGTAATGGAAAAATTCAATGTAGCAGATGATTATTATTATGTACTGACCCTTAATGCCGACGAAAGGATAGTAAACGGCAAAAACGATCTTGCTGAAAAGACAGTAACTGAATACTTCGGCTATTACTCGGAAAAGGATGAGCATCTCAACTTTACAAGTCTTAAAACTCTCAAGAGTATGGATTTTTACAAAAAATAAGCTCTCATCCATATATAATGTAAAAGACGGCATACGCCGTCTTTGCTTTTATATTCAGCTTTCAAGATAGCTTCTTACCAGCACCTGCAAAAGCTCGTCCCTGTCAATACGCCTGATAAGGCTTCTTGCATTGTTGTACGTGGTTATGTAGGTAGGATCTTCGGATAAAATATAACCCACTATCTGATTTATGGGGTTGTAGCCCTTCTGTATAAGTGCATCATATATGATATTCAGGTTTCGTTTAAGCTCCGATTCCTTTTCATCATTTACCGAAAATGTCATTGTCTTATCACACATATCAATCAGCCCCTTCTTTGAGTTATTAAGATTACGTCAGCACAGACACATCTTACCTTATATATTATATTATAACCTAATTTTCATTAATAAACAAGCTTTTTTAAAAATTTTTTCCGTTTTGTAAGTGTTTAACATAATATCTTTGTAAAGCTTGTACAGAAATATAACATCATACAGGTCGAAGGAAATCGAATCCGGGCATATTCCTGACTACTCCAAATACTATCAGAGCTGCTATACATATTACTGCACCAATATCCATCCACTTCTCATTGTGAGATACTCCGTAACGTATATAGAGATAGATCCGTCTTATGAACACCGCTGCAATAAAGGGCAGCACAAATACCGACACCTGATTTGAGCGAAATGCCCCTTTAAGATCCAGCTGCATAAGCATCCTGCACATTCTCGTAGCTCCGCAGCCCGGACAGTAAAGACCGGTCATCTCATAAAATACACACGGAAGTGAATGTCCGTGACTTGCGAAAAGATAATAAATAATGCCTGCTGCGGAAATGGCAGCAAGCACTATAAATACATTAAATGTACGTTTCAGCATTATTACTGAGCTGTAGGAGCTGCAAACTTGTTCAGCTCATTCTGGATAAGACATTCTGTAACGATGCTAAGACCTACTACACAAAGAATTAAGTAGACCACAGCCATATTATCGCCGCCGATACCCTTCTGCTGCTTTGCTTCATAGAGCTTACCGCCTGCCTGATAGCTCCAGTACCAGTAATAGATACCACAGGTAACGAGAGACAGAAGGAATACGATCACACCGCTTGTGCCATTTGGGTTTTCAGATACTGTATTCACATCGTTTGCCAGTACGATCATCCAGTATATACCGTAAATACCAAGAGTGACTATTGAAAGGATAACGCATACAGCAATATTTCTTTCCTGTACCATAAATATGCCTCCTAAAATAATTTTGATCTCAATCAAGACCATAAAAACATTATATCATATTTATACGTTTAAATCAACTGACATTTTTACCAAATCCATATAAATGTATCTTTCATAATTGTGGAATAATAATTTCTTGGAAGGACAAAATATTGATGTCCCAATTAAATCTTGAAGATTTATGCGAAGAATAAATGCTGAAATTCAAGGAGGAAAGGTGCAGGAATACTGGCG
>CACZQG010000292.1 GCA_902783235.1 uncultured Ruminococcus sp. | reverse complement strand
GTATGCCTGCATCGATTTTGTACAATCTAACGAAAAATCTGACTTCGCATCTGACGCACAATCTTTGTGCGGTATTGCCTTAATTTTCTCTTTCAGCTGCTCTTCGAGCTTTCAGCTGCAATTACAATATAAAGTACGAGCGAAACTAAAAGTTTTTGCCAAGCTTTTTTCAAAAAGCGGTCTTTTCAATTCTTTATTTCACCCAACAGCAGTGAGTACCGAAAAGAAGTGAAAAATACTTCCGGCTATGGTAAACAAATGCCATACGGAATGAAAATATTTTACCTTCTTGATAGCATAAAATACGATGCCCACGGTATAGAAAATACCGCCTACAAGCAAAAATGCAAGGGAAAGAGAAGAAAGGCTTGAACTCATGGGTTTTATTGCAAGTATTATGACCCAGCCCATCATCACATAGCATACCATAGACAGCTTTTTAAAGCGTTCCAGATCTATGGAATTGAGCACTATACCAAGCACAGCAGCTCCCCACACTACGCCAAACAGCGTCCATCCCAAGGGTCCACGCAGCGTTACCAGTGTATAGGGCGTATAAGTCCCGGCTATAAGGAAAAATATGGTATTGTGATCCATTATCCTGAAAAAGCTTTTTGCTCTTGTATTTGTTATAGCATGATAAAGCGTGGACATAGTGTAAAGTATTATAAGTGAGCCACCGTAAATGCACGAGCTGACTACAGCCCATGCATCAGCATACAGTGCCGCAAAGGCTATCAGCACAGATGTTCCGGCTATTGCCAGAAGAGCCCCTACACCGTGAGATACAGAGTTGAATATCTCCTCGCCCAATGAATATCTTTTTGTCAAAGCCGCCGTCATTTGTCATCCTCTTTTCTGCCGATACCGGTAATACATTCAAAATCCGGGATGGGTACAGGCTTTGAATAGAAATATCCCTGCGCCGTATTACAGCCGCATTCCAGAAGATAATCAGCCTGCTCCCGTGTTTCAACGCCCTCAGCCACAATATCAAGTCCTATATCGTTTGCCAGACTTATAGTATGCATTATTACCTTTTTTCCTTTTTCATTTATCATAGTTTCATTCAGGAATGTCCTGTCGATCTTTAAAACATCAAAAGGAGTATTTTTCAGCATACTCAAGGATGAGAAGCCCGAGCCGAAATCATCCATCAGCAGCTTGAAGCCCGACACCTTCAACGATCCAAGTATATCAGCCAGTCTCGGTGCATCATCATTATATACAGTCTCGGTTATTTCCAGTTCAAGATATTTCCTGTCAATGCCGTATTTTTCAATAAGTCCGTTAAGGAAATCAACGGTCTCCGTATCTCTCAGATTCACCCTTGAAACATTAACGGATATAGGCACAGGCTCCGCACCATTTTTTATCCACTGGGATATCAGCTTGCACGACTGCTCCCATATGTATCTGTCCAGCTTTACTATAAATCCGTTTCTTTCAAATAATGGTATAAAGGAATCCGGACGCACCATTCCTCTTACAGGGTGAAGCCAGCGCACCAGTGCTTCCGCTCCCACAACATTACCGGTGGATATATCATATTTTGGCTGGAGATAAACGGTAAACTGACCTGTCTCCAGTGCCTTTTCCATATCATTCTCGATTATGATATCATCCAGTATCTTTCTCCGCATAAATTCGCTGTAAAAGGCATATGATCGGAGATGATTTGCCTTAACGCTCCTTTTGGCGATAGTAGCACAATCACACATAACTCTTGGCGGAACAAGCTTGTTCTCGATCTTATATATGCCGAATGTGTAACGAAGATTCGCTGTTTTATAGCAGCTTATCTCCGTGGTTATCCTATCAGTCAGCTCTATCAGCTCCTGATCGTCACCGGAATAATCCGTAACAATGCCGAAATGATCTCCCCAGAAATGAGCACAGCAGCAATTCTTGCCTTCAAAGCCGTTATTCAGGCAGTAGGCTATGTATTTGAGTACATTATCGGAAAAATCAACACCGTGAAGCTGATCTATATACTTGAAATTAGTTATGTCAAAAACTATGACGGCATATGGCTTCGGATGATGCTCTCCTATAAATTCATCTATCCTTGCGTAAAAGCCGTCGGTATCATAAAGCCCGGTCAGCCTGTCAACACCTTCACTGAGGATATAGGTCTTTTTGTGACTGTCCACCGATTCATCCTTTACAGAGCCGGTGACTCTTATAAGCTTACCGTCATGACCATATACTCCATAAAGATACACATTGCAGTTAAAGTATTCGCCGTCATCATTTTTCAGTCTGATATTGCAGTAAACGGAATCCACACTGCCAAGCCTTTGTATCACGGAATACAGTATTTCCTTATCAGAATCATATACCAGATCCGAAGCTATAAATCTGTCCACATCCTGACAATACCCTGCTGCAAAAAGATATTTATTCTGAAGGTTTGAATCAGCAGTGATCTTCCTGGTATCCAGATCATACTCAAATGTCATTATATCAGCATGATCCGTCACCGCACGATATTTTTGCCGAAGTATGGATACGGTGTTTTCAAGGTTTATAAGCCTGTGCAGATATTCCTGCTTCATCTGCATCTGCTTGTTAGTGCTTGATGACAGATCCTGCAGCATTATAAAATAGGATCTTTCCTTTACAACAGTAAGTCTTATAAAGCTCCAGACATATTCCTTTCCCTTTTTCACTCTCATCTCAGCAAAAAAGCGCTTATCCTTCATGGGATTGAAAGCCTCTATCAGCTTAACATCCTCCGGATATATCCTGCTTTTGAATTCCTTATATGCTTTTTTTAGATCCGAGTATTTTTGCAGATATCCGAACAATCTGCCTGTTTTAACAAAGCTTATTATACGTCTTTCTTCATCCAGATAAAAAACAGTATCAAATTCGCTCATTATCATCTCAAAAAGATGCTTATAGTTGAAGTTGTCACCCATTCCGCCTCTCCCCATGGGCGGACCGCCTCGTCCTACCGGAGGCTCACCGGATCCGAAGGACAGCTTGCTCCCT
>CACZQG010000291.1 GCA_902783235.1 uncultured Ruminococcus sp. | reverse complement strand
GGCATATTTCAAGCCTTTCCGACGCAGAAGTTCAGTATTTAGACAAGCAGAAAATTCAAGATTTAGTTGGGGGATCAATATAATACAGCTGCAATAAACCATATTGTCATCGGCAGCAGATACACAATGCCCACAACAGCTGCCGCTGCTGCAAATACCAATATCATGGGGACTGCTCTGATACATCGTCCCCGGTGGAGGATCGGGAGTGAAGCTCTCATAAGGGTCACAAGTCTTACCGCCAACAGCAGCACAACTCCCACCCCAGTCATTATGACCGCTGTTCTCATGCCCGAAGGGGTGAAGGTAAGACATATATCATTATCTCCCTCCCTGAGCTTCAAAGCGCAAAAGCAATCATTCACCCTGATAATATCTGCCTTTTCACCATTGATACGGGCTTTAAGTCCTTTATCATATGGTACGGACATATAGATATAGCTTTCCTTACGGGCTGTACAATGTGCAGTAATGCTTCTTCCCTCCGAATAAAGCTCACAGCAGCTCCGGCTCAGCCGGCTGCACTGTCTTTTCAGACTGTTTACATCTATACCGAATACTCCGAAGGAGCGTATCCGGACAGGCTTGTTTATTATTACCAGTACCTCCACTGTGGTATTGGAAAATTCACCCAGTGCAAGAATACCGTTATTCTTGTTTTTGGGGTAATTACTTGCTATCAGACTGCCATTTACATATACCGATGCACCGCCGAAATATTTTTCATACAGATCACGGCTGAGTCTGTCAAACAGGTCAAAATACAGCACCTGCCTGTCTTTTACCGGTATTGTGTACCTCAGCTGACATATGCCCTCCGCTGTACTTTCAGGCACAATAGAATATTTTCCATCCTTTCTGTCAAAGCTTCCATTGTAGGCTTCCTTGGGGCTGTACTCGTATATCATGGAATCATCCCCGAAATATCGCTTTGCCATAAGTCTTTGTATATCCACCCTGCTCATCTCGGGTATATCCGTGAATTCCTCGGGTGCTTTATCTGATATCAGTCCCGGAGGCAGGCATATTTCCGATGCTCCTCTTTCCAGCTCCCCTTTAAGGTTCTCTACATCATAGTATGAATTGAGATCGAAGTATGCTCCGATGGAATACTTGATACCCAGTATGGAATCCGTAAGCACTGTTCCGCCGTTTGCGCCTATTTCCATCCAGTAGGATGAATAGCCAAGCTTTTTCATGGCAAACATAAGATCCTGCTGAGTAAGGGAGGTATAATGAGCAAAGGAATCATACCCAAGCCCTCCCAGCATATTCACATGGATGTACTTTTTCTCGGTCTTGGCACGGTAATAGGGCATTCCCGTGTTATCACACTCCAGAGGTGCCGCATTGAGAAATACACCTCCGTCATTTGCGGCATAGCCTATAAATGACGAGAATCCCAGTACGAACTGTCCGATAAATACGGCAGAAAGTACTGTGGTCATCCCCACTCTGCCCATAAGCTTCTTTTTACTGAGAGTAATGCTTATCATTACCACTACCGCCCCTAAAAGGAAGATCCCCGATATCAGCTTAAACTGGGGCATTCCTATGTTCAGATCCCCGATAAATCCTGTAAGGGAGCTTTTTTTGGAAGCGACCGTAAATATACACACTCCCATATACATTAATGTAAACACCAAAGGCACGGCCATAGAATGAAAGCTTATTCTTTCACGCTGTAATGTACTGTCTTCAAAGAAATATGCCATTAGTACCAATAGTGTAAATACCGGGATATAACCGTATCTCAGGGCAAAGCACTGATAGCTGCCTGTATGCCAGAATTTATTCACCGGATCCAAAAAAACCGGTATCAGCAGCAGGAGAAGCATTATCAGTGTATGCTTTACCTGTGCAAGCTTTAAAAGCTTATTCTTCACAAAAAAGGGCAGTACTCCGAATCCGGCGGCAGTAAACATCAGCAGCCCGATTTTTTCAAGTATCCTTTCGGCAATAGAACGGTTTATAAGATCATCAAAGGTACCGCTGCCCCTTGCCGAGCCCATCACCTGGATAAAGGCACAAAGCCATACAGGTGCGGTGATAAACATGGCTATAAGGCTCCACAGCACAAAGCTGCCGGCTCTTTTTCTTCTTTCCGGCTTTGGACAGCACACTAAAAGATACACTGTCCCCCACAGAATAATATATATCACTGTCATAAAGGAAAGGTAAAAATTCACGGCAACCGTACCGCACAAAGCAATAAAGTAAAGCCGTGGCTTCCCCTCACGGAACAGTCTGTACATTCCCAGCAAAAGGATCGGAAACAACGCCATTACATCCAGCCACACCAGTGTCTGACAGTACATCAGGCCATAACCGCAGCCTGCATACATCACACTGAGCACTGTTGTTATACCGCTGCCAAGTCCGCTGTGGGTCTTCCTGAAAAAAATACAGGCAGAAAGTGCCGACAAAGCCAGCTTTATTACCAGAAGGATATTTACAAGATATACGATGTGTTCCTTGTCCACAAGCCTTACAGTAAGGTAAAAGGGACTTGCCAGAAAAAACAGGAACACACCCCAGAAATTCATTCCCCCGGCATTGCCTGTGCTGTAAAAAATACTGCTCCTTCCTTCAAGGATATCCTTGAGATCCATAAGGAGAGGAACTGTCTGCTGATCCATATCACACCATGATATGGTTTTCAGACCAAAGGGGAATATGCCGAATACCGCAAACATTATGAGCGTGACCAATGTCACAGCCAGAGGCGGTATGATATATGGATAAATTTTTTTCAAATGTATAATGCTCTTCTCTTTAGTAAGGTTTAACATATTTTTTTCACTTGAATTTATTATATACTAAATTCTTGCAAAAATCAAGTGTTTTAAAACAATTTATAATAAAATTTTATTATTTAATAAAAAATCATATGTATTTTTTGTTAAAGTCAATAGTTTTAATGAAAATTGCCTGCAAATCACAGAATGTCTTTCATATCCAAAGGAGGTTTATATGGAAAAAAGACTTATCGGTGTAGGAGTACTATTTGCCCTGATGTTTGCAATACTTTATATGAGAATATACGTTCTTGTCACTGACAGCAGATATTCTCTGGCTGCCAGCTCCCAGTCGGTATGCAGTCTGACAGTGGGAAATACCAATGCAAATATTTATGACAGGAACTTTGAAAAGCTTACCAACAATGAGTACAGCTTTATTGCCGCCGTAAATCCCACCGCCCGTGCCGCTGCGGAGATACTCCCTCATTTAACGGATAAGGATGAATACTACTCTCAGCTTGTATACGGCAGTCCCTTTACCTGCAATGTTGATACCAATGATCTGCAATGCAATGACATAACCGTCTTTGCAGTGCCCCGGCGTTATGGCAGCAGGCACACGGCTGTACACATCACCGGCTATCTCTGTGACGGAGTAGGAGTAACGGGAATAGAATCCGCTTATGATGAATTTCTCCGTTCCCATACCCAGACCAATAAAATAACCTACGGTATTGATGGTCAGGGGGCTGTTCTTCCGGGAATAAGCAAAAAAATTTCCCCTGCCGGAGAAATGAAGGCAGGGGTCGTACTGACCATTGATAAATATATTCAGACAATAATCGAGCTTGCAGGAAAAAACATGGGCAAGGGTGCCATCGTGGTAATGGATATACGGTCGGGGGATATTCTGGGAATGGCAAGCTTTCCCGACTTTGACCCGAACGATATCGGTGCGGCACTGGAAAACAAGGATTCACCGCTTATAAACCGCTGTCTGTACCCTTACAGTGTAGGCTCTGTATTCAAGCTGGTCACAGCTCTTTCTGCCTTTGAGGACGGCATTGACGAAAGCTTTTCCTATAAATGTACAGGCAGTGAATCTGTCAGCGGTCAGCTGTTTAAATGCCACGATCTGGGCGGTCATGGTGTTCAGGACATGACACAGGCAATGAGCAACTCCTGCAACACCTATTTTATAAAGCTTGCCGAAAGAACACGCACAGAAACACTTCACAAAATAGCCGAGCGTATGGGATTCGGCATCCCCATAAGCCTTTGCAGCGGCATGAATGCCTCGGGAGGATACCTTCAGACTCTTGAAGAATTATCCCTGCCTGCGGAAAAGGCAAATTTTTCCTTCGGACAGGGAAAGCTCACAGCCTCCCCTTTACAGATATGCCGCTTTACTGCTGCCATTGCCAATGAAGGAAAGCTATTTCAGCCCCGTATTGTAAAAGGGCTTACAGAAAACGAAAAGGATATTACCGGTGACAGACCGGCAGGCTATACACGGGTGTTTGACAGGGACACAGCCTTCAGGCTGCAGGATCTTATGATAGCATCAGTCAACGGCAATCCGGGATCAAACGCCCGTCCCAAAAACACCCGTGCAGCCGGAAAGACCTCTACCGCACAAACAGGTGTCTTTGGCAAGGACGGCGAGGAACTGTGCCACGGCTGGATAACAGGCTTCTTTCCCATAGGTCAGCCAAGATATGCCGTTACTGTACTATGTGAAAACGGAGGATACGGCAATAAATGCGCTGCTCCTGTTTTCAGGGAAATAGCGGAAAGAATAACAGATATTTATCCCAGACCGGATATGTGATACTAAGAACTAATATTGCTCCCCATATTAAGGCAACAATACTTGCCGACAGAAAATTTCTCTGCATCAGAAAGCCTTGGAATATGCCGGTATTTCACCAAATCTTTGATACAAACTAAAAAAATGTCAGCCGTTTTTGGGCTGACATTTTTTGCGTATTCGTCAGACTAAGCCTGAGCCAAATACAATTTTCTCTTTCAGCTGCTCTTCGAGCTTTCAGCTGCAATTACAATATAAAGTACGAGCGAAACTAAAAG
>CACZQG010000290.1 GCA_902783235.1 uncultured Ruminococcus sp. | reverse complement strand
TTGTTTTCAGAAAGGGAGCAGAGATAAAAACAGAAAGTATAATTTATATCCGTATAGAGGATAGGGAAAAAGATCAGGACAATTTTAGTATATAGGCAACACCGCACAAAGAATGTCAGCTTTGTGCGGTGTTGTCTTAACTATCTCTCCAATCAAGAGGGGTATGGTAACAGGGTCAGCTGCGGCGTTGATGACATCCGTGGATGAGCATTACCGGTCAAAGCCATCTCTCAGGAGGCTTTGACAGACGCCAGTGCCTTTGCCATAGCTGCGGCATCTCTCACATTCACCTTGCCGTCACGATTATAGTCCGAAAGGTATCCTGCGATAGAATCCGGGAAGTCATCCATATCCTTTTTGTCTGAGAGAATTCTTGCCAGTGCGGCGGCATCACGGATATTGAATTCACCGTCATAGTTTGCATCGCCTCTGATACCTATTTCGGGCTTAACATCAAATACAGAGAATCCGTCAAGGTTGATGAAGACCTTTTTATAGTCCTCTGCCATATACTCAGATGGTGTTTTTACACATTCAATGAGAAGATCATCGGGGATCTCCTTATTTTCATCTGAGCTATTTAAGGTCATGGGAAGCCTGAATGCCGCATCATCCTCTGCGGCATAAGGAGGATCACCTGTCAGTGCCAGCTCATAGGATACATCATTGTTTGTGACGGTGGTATAATTTCCTGCCAGATCATAGACCTCAACAGTACCTTCTTCATTAACGGGTACTATAATATATTTTCCTGATCTGGAAAAATGCGGTGATACTGAATATTCCTTTTCATATGCTGCGGCATTTAATTTACCGTTATCTGTGGCTTCTATAATGTAGTAGTTATTATTATCAGTGTAAAGTATACCTACATTTTTTATTGTGGGTGATTCTGTGTCCACAACTATTTTCTGGGACAGAGAATCCTTCTCTCCTGACACAGGCAGTTCAGCACTTATCAACAGCTCATATTCTGCGTTGTTTACCGCTTTCCCATCAGTCTTGAAGTCATACATTATCCTGATGGGAAAATGGGTGGGGCTTGAATCCTTTAGGATGCTCATTCCATCGTTTTTATCATCCTTATATACGGTATTTCCCTTTTCATCCCTGATCTCTGCTGTGAGATTATAGCATCGTCTGTTAATGAAAACATTTGGTACTATCTTATCCATAACATTGTTTTCGTCAGGAGAAATATAGACTGTATCATCTACCATGCCGGAAGCATTTATGCCCATATAATTTTTTTCATCAGTAATATATGAATAATTGTTGAGGTTATCTTTAGACAGAGTGTAGGCATTGCCATATATAAACTTTCTGAAAATACCATTGTCGGACATTTTGAAGAATTCTCCGTTGAACGCCATAAAAGCAAGAGTAAGATCGGGGACATTTTCGCAGCTCAGATTCAGGAAGCCATCCACAAATGCCCCTCCGTCCTTCTTTATATCTTCAAACGTCTTTTCAGAAAGGGTTATATCTGCGGTTATGGTTTTTGTCTCATTGGGCTTTACTGTTATCTTGGTTATTTTCTTGCCATTAAAGGTAAATACACTGTTGTATTCTTTTGAACTATCAAAGGGTTTTATTTCATCCTCCACATTGCCGTCGGCATCGAAGGTGTCCCTGAAAAGGGTTATTTGAGGAGTATATGTATACTGCTCAGTGCCGATATTGGTTATGTTGAATTCCAGGGTATACTTGTCCTTGCAGCCATCGCCCAATGAAAGCTTGGGGCGGTAATTGTCACGTTCACTGTTAGTGGAAAGATAGCATGGGGTATCCATAGCTTTTTTAACATTGACAAGACCGTTTCCCTGAACTCTGGGGGATGCTGGTTCTCTTTTTAGTTCGGAATATATGGGCTTGGCTGTGGACATGAGCAGCCTTGCCGCCAGCTCGGTGCGTTCTCCACGGGCGACTGTGCCGTATTTTTCCGGATGTTCCTTTATATGCTGCATCAGCAGAGCACATATTCCTGTGATCTGGGGAGCAGACATTGAGGTTCCGCTGAAATCTATATAGCTTGAGTGATTATCAATGACATCTGATACAGAGGAATAGATAGATCCGCCAAAACCCGTAACATCCGGTTTGAGATCAAGCGTTTCCGTACAATCCCATGATGATGTGGAGGAGATACCTATAGTATCGTCTATTACAAGCTTTTTCTTATTGAAAAAGCTTACCGTCTTCTTCTTGCATTGTTCAAGCTTATAACGATCCTCAGAGCTTACAGTACAGCCGGGCAGTTCATTTAATGATGCCAGCAACTCTATATCGGGAAGTGTATTCACGAAAATGATACCGACTGCTCCCTGAGCCTTGGCATTTTTTTCCTTTTCGATAAAAGGTATCACACCTCTGTTTAGTACTGCTATTTTACCTTTGACATCCAGTCCGTCAAAATCCGCTGTATTACCGATTCCGGGGATCATAACATATTCAAATGTTTTGTCTGTCAATTTCTCCGAAATGGGAATATATGCATCTTTGAACAGCAGATTTGTCCCGTCTCCCAATTGAATAGTATTTTTGAGCACAGCCGGATTTACGGCATTTGCTACTGTTATAGCAGCCGGATTCTGATCGGGTTCCCCACCTGTAAAGTAGTCGGTATGCTCTCCAAGAGAAAGTCTTGAATTATTACCTGCCGAACAGCAGAATATTACTCCCGTTCCTGTAATATTATCTACTGCCTCATTGGAAATGATAATATTACCATTTGATGAATCAATATTCTGGAGAGCTTGACCGTAGCTTGCGTTTATAACATCTGCATCAAGATAAAGAGCATCATCATATGCGGCATAGAGTGCCCTGTCCGAAATAAAATTATTATCAGTTGTTGTTGACAGCATAAGAAGCTGTGCCGCAGGTGCAGCTCCCGAAAGAGCATATTTTTTGTTATCACCGGTCACACCTTCACCGTTTCCTGCGGCGATACCGGCAACATGAGTACCATGAGAATCCTTTTCATTGTAAGCCGTAAATGTATTATCACTTCGGTTTGCATAATTGAAAGCGAATGGGATCTTGTCACTTACCATGCAATTATCCGATATATATCTGCCTGAAGTCATATAAGGCTTTATTTGTGCAATATCATCCTTTGAGATACGTGTTTCTGCATTTTGGGGAAGAGTGAAATACTCATGCTGTGTGTCAAATTCCGTATCAATAACGGCAATGACTATTCCATCTCCCTTTTGTTCTGTTGCAGAGATACCTGTCATATCAGCTATCATACCTGTAAGTTTTGAATAATCGGGAGATTCAAGTATCTCCTTGGAATATTTTTTGCCCATTGAAGCAGATGAATGATATGCATGATCAGTGACATCAAGACCCATTTTTTTTATACCCAGTTCATCCTTAGCTTTATTTATACTGTAAAAATCATTTATATTCAGGGGAATACTTATGCCGTTGATAGCTGCTGTATAGTCATAATAAACATCAAGCTGTTTTTCGGTAGTATTCAAAAAGGATGCTATTTTACTTAAAGCTTTTTTATGCTCCTCCAGAATTGTCTCGTAGGCTGCCTTGCCTTCCTCTGTCAATACAAAGTCGTGAACGCCCATTTGTTTCGCGCCCTCATATTGGGATAAAGGCATTCCCTCCAACTGTAACACACAGTAGTAATAGTCACTCAGAGGCTTTTTTTCCGGCGGCTCATACAAATATGCTGCGCTGATACTTTGCATAAGCATTGCACCCGCAGTCACAGATGCCGTAAGTATTGAAATTATTTTTTTCAGCTTCATAAATTTTACCTCTCTTTATATATTTTTGCAATATGTTATGGCAGAACCGTATAACCATGTTGCTATTACCCCTGCATGGAGAAGCAAAGCTCCCGGGTACAGCAGCAGTCCAATAGGGACGAAAATAACATCTTATCGCCCATTGCTCGGGCTTTAATAATTATAATACCTGTCATAAAAAAAGTCAAGTATACCCGCTTTTTAGATGTATCATATCTTATAAATTGTGCAAATATTTTAATTTTTTAGCGGTGTATGGGGATCGTGTCTTTTTTGCAATGCTTAATAGGGGCGGCAATAGTCAAAAAGCTAATAATCATGAGGAGACAAGCTCTCTGGGACATCATAAATTGCTTTTTCGTATATTTTTAATAAATATAGATTGAAATATAACTAAAAATATGATATAATAGTTTTGAGGTAATACAATTCAAAGATTATCAAAGGATCTTGTTTCAGACCTATGATTCTTGTGCAGTGCTGCCTTAAAGGTACAATGCTTCGGATATTTTGAGGTGTTTTACGGAGCGGATACGGTGAAATTTGAACGCCGTGACAGCAAGGAGGTATTTGCATATCTTATAGATAGGCGTGGAGCTGTGGTATCTGCGGATGAGCTTGTATTTCTTCTCTGGGGAGAAACGGAAAAGGAATCAAAAAAGAGCTATATCAGAAATCTGATCAGTGATATAAGGAATGCCTTTGCATCCTGCGGTGAAACCGATATAGTGCTGAATTCAAGAGGATTCTATAGGGTAGACACCTCCAGGATAAGATGTGATTATTATGATTATCTTGAAGGAAATGCACCTGTGTCTGCAAAAATGTGTGAGTATATGGAGCAGTATATGAACTGGTCATGGCATACAAAGGAAAAACTGTTCGGGTGCGGTCAATAGTTATTTATGAAAGGTATAAGGCTTTATTATAGTTGGTTCAGAGGAGACTGATCATGAAAAAAACCAAAAAGAATTATTTGCTTGAATTTTTAAAGGGCTGGGGAAAAAAGCGTGTTCTGACATCAGTTGCAGTGATCATTATAATTATATCTTCAATAATATTTTTATATGGAATGCTTTATTCGGCATACAGAAACAGTATTATCAACAAGGGTAAAATAACAGCTGTCCAGTCCGCAGAGCAGTTTGACAGATATCTGTCTACGGGTATCAGTGCTGTAGAGCTTGCCGGATACAATCTGGATGAGATGATAAGGAATAATAAATCCCATAGAGAGATGCTTGACTATCTCACAAAAGAAACTAATGCTGTGCAGCAGGCTATACTTGAAACGGCAACAGGCTTCTATGCATATATAGATAAGGATTTTCTTGACGGCTCCGGCTGGGTTCCTCCGGAAGGCTTTGTTCCGGAGGAACGTCCGTGGTATACTAAGGCTATGGAGAAAAAAGGAAAGCTTGCGGTGAGTGATCTGTATGTTGATGCAAATACAGGCTCGGTCATAATCACGCTTTCAAAGCAGCTTTCTGACGGAAAGAGTATTGTGGCATTCGATATACTTATGGATGAAATACAGCTGATGACCGAGAAGCTGGCAGAAGATAATCCGGGAGCAATAGAATGTGTTCTTGACAGCAACGGCTTTGTTATTTCACATTCTGATAAGGAACAGCTGGGTAAATGCTACCTCAAGGAACAGGATACCCTTTATGCCGAGGTAGCATCAAAGATCTACAATGAACAAAGTACTGTTAATAACGGTTATTTTGAATTGGAATGGAATGGCTCCGATTATATTGTTTATACTGTATTAATACAGGATCAGTGGGTAAGCATCTCAATAATAGATTCATCAAATGAATTTTTATCTCTGACAATAATGCTTGCGGTAACAGTTGCGATTCTGATAATAGCTATACTTATCATGCTTTTGGTTTTCAGCCGCTCCGCAAGAAAGGACAGCATAACCGCTAAACTGAATGCACAGCTTTCTTCATCAGCAAATATCTATATGTCTGTATATGATATTGATATGATAAACTTTACTTATACTGACATTAAATCGGATATTGACAGGGTCAATACGATTATTGATAACATGGAGTATGGAGAGGGATATGTACAGGAGCAGCTGAATTATGTTATGATGCATTTTTCAAGTGATAAGTCCAGAGAAGAGCTGTTGGAATTTATAGACCTTTCTACACTGGATGAGCGTATGAAAGACATAAACACCCTTACCATAGAGTACCTTAATGATGATGAGACATGGCGAAGAGGAAGATGGATAGCCTCTGAAAGGACAGCCGACGGAAAGCTCTCTCATGTACTGTGGGTGGTGGAAAATATTGATGTTGAAAAGCGTGCAAGAGATAAGGTGTATGAAACTGCAAGACAGCTTACATCACAGCTTCGCTCCGCAGCGAATATCTACGCCTCAGCTCATGATATCGATGTAATAAATGATACATTTACTGTAATACATTCAAATGATAAGGTCATATCAGATGCAGTAGGAGAAAACAACATAAATGCGCAAAAGACCATATTCAGCGTAATGAATGAACTGACCGAGGACGGATTCAAGGATGAGGTGATGAGTTTTATTGACCTGAGCAATCTGGATGAACGTATGTCGGATAAGGATACTATTACTATTGAATATCGCAATTCAAGACATCGTTGGCGCAGGGGACGATTTATTGTTTCGGAGAGAACAGATGATGACAGGATATCCCATGTTTTGTGGACAGTGGAGGATATAGACCGTGAAAAACGAGCCAGGGATAATCTATATGACATTGCTAAAAAGCTTAATAAACAGCTTTCATTTGTGGCAGATATTTATTTGGCTTTGTATGATATCAACATTCTTGAAGATACATACATGGAGGTCAAATATGAGAAAAAAGGCATCAATAGTATCTCCGACAGCTATGAAGATAATGCACAGCTGGAAATATATAAGGAAATGGACAAAATGTCTGACAGTTCCTCTATTGATATGATGCACCTATTTGTAAATTTCAGTAATCTTGGCAAAAGACTTGCTCATAAAAAGACAATTACTATAGAATTTCTGAATTACGAAAAGAAATGGTGCAGAGGAAGATTTATTGCTTCTGAATGGACACCCAATGGTAAGCTGAGTCACGTTATGTGGATGGTGGAAAACATCAATGAGGAAAAAACCGAACGTGACAAGCTTGTGGATATGTCCGAGCGTGCCATAGCAGCCAGCGAAGCAAAATCCTCCTTCCTTTCAAATATGTCCCATGAG
>CACZQG010000289.1 GCA_902783235.1 uncultured Ruminococcus sp. | reverse complement strand
TGTTGTTTGCTATATAATCTGAGGGATGTGGATGGCTACGTTCCCTACAAATGTGTTGTGTAACTATTTTGTAAAAATTGATTTCCGCACAATCTTTGTGCGGTATTGCCTTAAAAGCAATACTATGGGAGATGCATTGTCAGGACTTATATTTCATTGGATGAGATCCGTGATGACGGCTGTCTGGCGCATTAAAACATCATATGAAATTCTGTAATAAAAAACAGTTGAAATTTTTTGAAAAACATGGTAAAATATAAGGTGTGTATTTGTGGATACACACCTTATATTGCTATTTATGAAAGGAAAACAAATGGAAATCAATAAAAAATTAGCCGAGGAATTTTCACTCAGACAGGAGCAGATAGACAACACTGTAAATCTTATAGATGAGGGGGCAACAATCCCTTTTATCGCACGATACAGAAAGGAATTGACAGGTTCTCTTGACGATCAGATCCTTCGTGAAATAAATGACAGACTCAACTACCTGCGTAATCTTGATAAAAGAAAAGGGGAGGTGCTGTCTTCCATTGAAGAGCAAGGCAAAATGGATGATGCTATCAGATCAGCTCTTGAAGCAGCAATGACTCTTGTAGAGGTAGAGGACATATATCGCCCCTTTAAGCCCAAAAGAAAAACAAGAGCAAGCGTTGCCAGAGAAAAGGGGCTTGAACCACTTGCTGTATTCATAATGGAGCAGGATAATTCCTCTTCTCCTGACAAGGAAGCCGAAAAATATATAAATGAGGAAAAGGAAGTATCCTCAAAGGATGAGGCTTTACAGGGGGCTATGGATATTATAGCAGAGGATATTTCTGATAATGCCGAGCTGAGAAAAAAGATAAGATCACTTTATGAAAAAGCCTCAAAGGTGGAATCAAAGGCGGTGGATGAGGAAAATGATACCGTTTACCGTAATTACTATGACTTTTCGGAAAATGTCAACAGGATCGCAGGCCATAGAGTGCTGGCGATAGACAGGGGAGAAAAGGAAAAAGCGCTAAAGGTGTCTGTGGTTATAGATGAAGAGTTTGTTTTCTCGGTTGCAAGGCAAATGTATGTTAAAAACAGCAGTCCCTGTGGTGAGCTTGTTAAAGCAGCTGCTGAGGATAGCTGTACTCGTCTTATCATGCCATCGGTAGAACGTGAGATACGTTCTGAACTGACTGAGAAAGCGGCAGAGGGAGCTATAAAGGTATTCTCATCCAATCTGAGACAGCTTCTTTTGCAGCCTCCTATCAAGGGTCAGGTCACACTCGGATTTGATCCGGGCTATGCCCATGGCTGCAAGACAGCGGTGGTTGACAGTACAGGAAAGGTGCTGGATCAGGCTATAGTATATCCTACATTCAGGAAGGGAAAGGATAATGCTGCACTGGCAAAGCTGAAAAGCATGATCTCTAAAAACGGCGTTACAGCAATTGCAATAGGAAATGGTACTGCTTCCCGTGAGAGTGAGGAGCTTATTGCGGAGCTCATTCGTGAGATACCCGAGAAGGTGAATTATATTGTTGTCAGTGAAGCAGGTGCTTCTGTATACTCAGCCTCCAAGCTTGCAGCAGAGGAATTTCCGGAATACGATGTTTCTATAAGAGGAGCCATATCTATTGCAAGGCGTATGCAGGATCCTCTTGCAGAGCTTGTTAAGATCGACCCAAAGGCAATAGGTGTGGGACAATACCAACATGATATGCCTAAAAAACGTATGGATGAGGCACTTACAGGTGTTGTTGAGGATTGTGTCAATTCAGTGGGCGTTGATCTGAATACTGCTTCATATTCCCTTTTGTCATATATAGCGGGTGTGAATGCTTCAGTGGCGAAAAACATTGTCTCTTACAGAGAAGAAAACGGCGCATTTACAGACAGAAAGCAGCTTTTAAAGGTACCAAAGCTGGGAAAAAAAGCATATGAGCAGTGTGCAGGCTTCCTTCGTGTTCGTGACGGAAAGAATATTCTGGATAATACAGGGGTTCACCCCGAGAGCTATGAAGCAGCGCAGAAGCTTATAAATGAATGCGGTTTCAGGCTTGCTGATATAGGTACTCCCCAGATAGCAAATATAGGTGATACAGCAACTAAGATAGGAAGAAAGGCTTTGTGTGAAAAGCTTGGAATAGGTGCACCTACTTTGTCTGATATAATAGATGAGCTTGTAAAGCCGGGACGTGACCCTCGTGACGAGCTGCCTGCACCTCTTATGAGAAGCGGTGACGTTATGGAAATAAAGGATCTGAAGCCTGATATGGAGCTTGTGGGTACTGTTCGTAATGTAATTGATTTCGGAGCATTTGTTGATATTGGTGTACATGAAGACGGTCTTGTACATATCTCTCAGCTTTGTGACAGGTATATAAAGCATCCCCTTGAAGCTGTAAAGGTAGGTCAGATCGTAAAGGTCAAGGTTCTTGATGTGGATGTTAAAAGAGGAAGGATCTCGCTTACCATGAAGGGTATTAAGCAGTAAGATACCGGAACTGAAAACATGAGGAGCAAGTTACGCTCTGCTCCGACTATAGCGGCTATAGATAGCTTAGGCAGCATCGTAAAAGTCCTCAGGTGTGATTTGTAAAGTGTTGACTTTATAATTAATGTTCTCTGTCAGAATTGATAGAGAACATTTTTTTACAGATTAAAATTTAAAACACCACGATCCCTCTATGATCCATGATCTGAGGCTCAATAAATTATTGACAAATGGGTAAAAATGTGATAAAATTATATAG
>CACZQG010000288.1 GCA_902783235.1 uncultured Ruminococcus sp. | reverse complement strand
TTGCCAAGGTGGAGGTAGCGAGTTCGAGCCTCGTATTCCGCTCCATACTTCGTCGGGGAAATATTCTCGGCGTATGTCGAACTCCCGGGTATTGCCCGGGAGTTTTCATTTTATACTGATAAAAGAGGTATCTGAAATGAAGGGCATTATTCTTTATACATCGAAGTACGGGGCAACAAAGCGCCTTGCCGAAAGGATAGCCGAAAAAACGGGCTTTGACCTTACCGAGACCAAAAAAGCCAGAATAAACGACGTTATGCAGTACGACACCGTGATACTCGGCGGCGGTATATATGCGGGAAGTATCGCAGGTATATCCTTCCTCAAAAAGAATATGGCTATGCTTCAGGGCAAAAAAGTGATAGTATTCTGTGACGGTGCTTCGCCCTATGATGAAAAACTTTTCCGTCATACAAAAGAACGCAATCTTAAAGGTGCACTTGCGAGTCTGCCTTGTTTCTACTTGCAGGGCGCATTCGATATGAAGTCCATGACCTTCGTACACAGAAAGCTCTGCGGAATGCTTATAAAGTCGGTGTCTAAAAAGAGACCCGAGGATATGGAGGTCTGGGAAAAAGCACTGTTTGAAGCAAGTGACAAAAAGTGCGACTGGACGGGTGAAGCGGATATTACGCCTATACTGGAAGCAGTAAAATAAAACCTTTTTTCATCTTATAAATTTAATTTAAGGCTGTATAATATAAATGTAAAAGTGAATTTTATAAAAAAACGCTCTGGTATCATTCACAAAAAAGACAGGGAAGGTTCGGTTCCCTGTCTTTTGTTTTTTATCTAAAATTATCAAGCCAGCTTGCTGCTCTGTCCGTCAAGATATTTCGCATACTCTTCCTTGGTTATCTGTCCTTTTTCAAACATTTCCTTGTATTTTTGCAGATCCTGCTTTGTGGGTTCATTGCCTTCGCCTTCACTGTTTTCTTCGCCGGATGCCTTGGCTTTCCTATCTGCACGGCTGCTGTCATGCTTTAATGCAGTAAGCATATGCTCCAGCAGATCATTGTTTTTCTCCATCATCTCTCTTGATTTTGCAGAGTATACCGATATGAAAAAAAGCAGTACAGATAAGGAAATAATAATGCAGGATACGGTGGTTCCCGAGCTGCCGTAGTAATTATCCATTGAAAGTATCAAATAAACAAAGCCGCCCATTACCCCCAGTACTGATGCTATTATTCCGATAGATTGTCTCATGTTATCCTCCGTATTGTTACCAATTTTTAATAATTATAACATAAAAAGTATTATTTGTCAAGGTGTTTTGATTCTTTTATGTGCAAAAAGCATAAAAAAGCTGATGGCGTTTTCTTTTATGATGCTATATACAGTTTTTTATTAACATGAAAAACATTCATAAATTGTCATTATTTATAAAGGATATATTTCTTCGCTGTGATAATAATAATTTCATGAACATTACGTCACATGACAATGCTGACATTATGTTCAAGAAATGAGGTGAGAAAAATGCTCGACAGAATAGCACTTGTATTACTGATAATCGGCGGTCTTAACTGGGGTCTGGTCGGTATCTTCCAGTTTGACCTGGTATCATGGCTGTTCGGCGGTACGGATCAGATACTCAGCAGAGCGGTATATATCCTGGTGGCTCTGTCCGCTTTGTGGTGTACCACTCTCCTGTTCCGTTCCCGTGAACATCTTCTCGAAGCACATGACGCATAAGCAGTGACTTTAATAACGGAATAAAGGAAATTTATACTTGATCCTGATGCAAAATCAGTATGGAAAGTACATTATGCCGCATTTTCTTTATTCCTGACCGATGCCGTAAAAAAAACGGTATCGGTCATTTTTTTTAAATGAAGTGAATAGAATGTTACGAGGTGATGCTTTATGGGACTTACGTCGGACAGTACCGGCAGAAATACTCTTTCAGAGGAGCTTGAAGGCAGAAGACCCGGTGAAAGGCTGATAGCTCTGGCAGGTAATCCCAATGTGGGTAAATCTACCCTTTTCAATACTCTTACAGGCATGGATCAGCATACCGGGAACTGGGCAGGCAAAACAGTCTCAAGTGCTCTGGGACGGTTTGAACATAAAGGACAAAAATTTCTTCTGGCAGATATTCCCGGAGCTTATTCTCTGATACCCGGCTCTCCCGAGGAAAAGGGGGCAAGAGATGTTATCTGCTTTGAGGAAACGGATGGTGTTGTGGTAGTATGTGACGGAGTTTGTCTTGAAAGAAGTCTGAATCTTGTATTTCAGATACTTGAAACAGGAAAGAAGGTGCTGGTGTGTGTCAATCTCATGGATCAGGCAAAAAGCAAGGGGATAAGCATTGATACAAAAGGATTGGCGGATATTCTGGGAGTTCCTGTTTCGGGGATATCCGCAAGGGAAGGGATTGGCATCGGATCCTTTTGCGATGCGCTGGCTGAAATGGATAATGAGGAACAGAAGCCGCTTTTGATAACCTACAATGAGGAAATGGAAGAGGAGATAGGGAATATGATCCCTATGCTGGAAAATAACATGAGGGGCAGTATCTCACTGCGATGGGCGGCAGTACGTCTTTTATGCGATGAAGAGGAGGTGTGTGAAAGGATACTTTCTCTTTGTGAGGACAGCAGGAAAATTGCACAGGCAGCTGCGAAATGCCGTCAGCGGCTTATTGATAAGGGATATGACAGGGAAAGACTGTGTGACTGTGTCACCGCTTCATTTGTGAAAAAAGCGGAGGAAACAGCAGCGGCGACGGTAAAGTCAGATGATAAAGGGGACAGACGTGACAGGAGGATAGACAGGATACTTACAAGCAGGATCACCGGTATTCCTATAATGCTGGGGATACTGGGGCTGATATTCTGGATAACCCTGGTGGGGGCAAATTATCCCTCACAGCTTTTGTCAGGCGGATTGTTTTACATAGGAGAAAAGCTGGAGAGGCTTTTGAACAGCCTGAGCTGTCCGGATATGGTGACTGATATGATTGTGAACGGGGTGTATCGTGTACTTGCGTGGGTGGTATCTGTTATGCTGCCTCCCATGGCAATATTCTTTCCTTTGTTTACCATACTTGAAGATGTGGGTTATCTTCCCAGAGCTGCATTTATGCTGGACAGACCATTTTGCAGGTGCGGCGGCTGCGGAAAGCAGTCACTGACGATGGCTATGGGACTTGGGTGCAATGCAGCAGGCGTTACGGGGTGCCGCATAATAGATTCTCCCAGAGAACGTCTTACTGCAATACTGACAAATAATTTCATGCCCTGCAACGGCAGATTTCCAACGCTGATAGTCATAATATCTATGTTCTTTACGGCAAATATAAGCGGTTGGGCAGCAAGCTTTGTTTCAGCTGCTGCTTTACTGGGATTTATAGTTATGGGAATGCTGGCAGCACTTCTGGTGTCGTTTATATTATCAAAAACCATACTGAAGGGTAAACCCTCAAGCTTCGTGCTGGAGCTGCCCCCATACAGGATGCCGAAAATAGGCAGCGTTATTATCCGGTCGGTGTTTGACAGAACTATTTTTGTACTGGGAAGAGCCTGTGCCGTGGCAGCACCCGCCGGTCTGCTTATATGGCTGCTTGCAAATATTACTGTGGGAGAAAACACACTGCTTATGCATATGTCCTATGGCTTAGACCCTTTGGGACATATACTGGGAATGGATGGAGTGATACTTTTAGGATTTATACTGGGCTTCCCGGCAAATGAGATAGTCGTACCTATAATGCTTATGTGTTATATGTCGGCAGGAACAATATCCGAGATACCCGACAGCGATGTGCTTAAAAATATACTTGTCTCCAATGGCTGGAACGCTATTACAGCATTTTGTACAGCTGTGTTTACTATGTTCCATTTTCCCTGCTCCACAACCTGTCTTACCATAAAAAAAGAGACGGGAAGCATAAAATATACCCTTGCGGCAATGGCGATACCGACTCTTATGGGATGTCTTGTGTGCTTCCTTACTGCAAGAATCGTCAGATTGATCTGATACTGATATCTGATCAAAAGAACCGGATAGGACGCTTTTTGAAAAAAGCTTGGCAAAAACTTTTATTTTCGCACGCCTTTTTGAAAAAAGGCTTAGCCAAAAACTTTTAGTTTCGCTCATACTTC
>CACZQG010000287.1 GCA_902783235.1 uncultured Ruminococcus sp. | reverse complement strand
ATCTTAGTCTTTCAGTGGGGGAATTCAATCCCCCACTGAAACCCTAAGGGGCAAATGCCCTAAGTCGTCCGCCCCATGACGGGGCGACGCCCCTTATTGAATAAAATCAAAATGCAGACATTTCACAGCGAAATGTCTGCATTTTTTTAAGTTATACAATTCATTTGTAAATGTATCAGCAATTTAATTCAGTGCTCTTCTTTTCTTTCTTGAGATCAGAAGTGCTGCAAGAAGTATTGCAAATGCAAATACAAACTGTATTCCCACATATGCAAAGAATTCTCCCATATTGATATTGCCGTCGGTAAGTGCTGTCTCTGAGGCTCTCACATACCAGTATACCGGAAGGGCGTGGGCAAAGGTTTTTACACCATTGCTGAGATATTCAAGAGGTACGAACACGCCGCACAGAAAGCTCATGCCCAGACCCACTGTGGTAGCTACCATATCCACCGGCTTTGAGGATCTCAGGAGATTTGCTGTGAGAAGGGCTATAGCTAAAGTCACTGACATAAGAGCAATAGTATTTATCATTGAGAGTATACCCTGTACCTGAAAAAGCTCTCCGCCAAACATAGCTGCCGCAGCCGCCATGAAAATAAGCCATACTACCATAGCATATATCACGGTCCCCAGAAGTATTCCCATAAACTGCTTTGAGGGTGAGATACATGAGGCATTTGTCCTTGCCTTTATCTTTTTACCGTTCATTATCATAAGTGCAGGAACAAGAGTGGAGATCATCATACCAATAAATATGTAGGGCATATAACGGAAGAAGGCTTTTCCCGAGCCGGTCATTCCCTGTTTTTCTGTTTCATTTCCCAGGAACGTTACATCTGCCTCCGTATCCATGAGCTCGGATGCGGTGTTGAGAGCTATTTCCCGATCCATTCCTCCTCTGATATAGGCAGTGAGTGTTTTTACATATTTATCTATCTGATTCTGTGCCATACTCTGTGCATAGCTTCCTTCGATATATGAACACTGAAAAAGATCATTTGTCTGTCCTGTACTGATCCTGCTGCCGTACCCTTCCTTGATAGTCAGCATAAAGTCGGTTTTCTGATAGAACATATTAAGTAATAGCTTATCATTATCAGGGTGACTGTCTACGGTGACCTTGTTCTTTTTTGAAAGATAGTCTATCAGTTCACGGCTTTCCGGAGTGTCATCCAGATCTGATATTGTCATAGTCAGTTTCTCACCGCTGAACTTGTCAAAAGCATCCGATTGTTTAAATGTGATGAGAAAGCTGATTGCTATAAAAATGCCTGCATACAGCAAAGCGATAAAGCATCTGTTAAGTACTATTTTTGTAAATGCCTTAAATACTTGCATACTTCTTCCTCCTTGTAAATACAAAGCCCAGAGTGGTAAATACAACTATCATAGCTCCGATTATGGCAATACGCTGACTGTATACACGGTAGTCGTCATATACATTCAGACAGTAGAAAAGGTCTGATATGAGGGCTGCCGGATTGAGTCTGTTTATTACAGGCAGTGAGTTTTCAATGTCTGCTTTGATATTTGGTACCATCAGACCGCTTAAAAAGCAGCATAGCATTGTAAATGCCATGGTGATACCGACCTTGGCTGACTCAGACATTTTACCGAAGCAGCCTACACAGAAGCCGAAGGATACACCTAACAGTGCTGAGATCATTCCTGACACATAAACAAGAGGTATATTGTCACCTAAGTTCTTTCCAAGTACCAAAAGGATGTAGGAGGTGGAGATGACTACGCATACACACTGAGCTAAGAACGCAGCCAGTACGTTTGATATGACGCATACGAGCTTGGGAGTAGGGGAAAGCGAACGTCTTGCTGCTTTTTTTGACAGATTAGGCTGATTACCTGTTGCTGCCAGCATTCCCGAGATAGATCCGAAGAAAGCCACCATTGCGATAATATTATAAAAGTACTGATCCATAATATTAATGCTGCCCTTGGTAAGAGGTCGGTATTCAGGTGTATCAATGTCTGACATCAGTGTGGTCACTACTGCATCAAGAGACTGGGGCGCATTCTGGTATGCATCTATTATAACAGTTATGTTGATGCGGTAGGTGTCAACAAATTCCTTCAGGATAGTCTGATGTGTTTTATCGCCGTCGGGGGAGAATATAAGTGACATATCCTCGGTATTGATGATACCTGCTATATCGTTATCCGTAAGCTTTTTCTCCGCATCTGCCCTGCTCATTTTTTCAGCCTTGAAAAGCGGTTTATCCCCGTCTGTGACCTGTTGTAACACAGCATCGAACATTGGGTCTTCATTTTCTGATATCAAAGCGATATTGATCGTATCTCTCAGAACATCATTGTTGTAAATGTTGGAAAATGCCAGATTAAAAAGGGTGGAAAGGATTATGGGAAAAGCCATCATCCAGAAGATAAGTCCTTTGTCACGGATAGTACGGATAAAGTCATATTTAAAGCAATGGAGAAACATAATTATTCCTCCTTATCACGAAGCTGTTTTCCGGTTATTTCCAGGAAAACATCGTTTAAAGTGGGAAGCTCGGAGTTGACACGTCCCAGATGTATATCTCTGTCATTGAACAGGCTGACTATACGGACTAAATTGTGCTTTCCACCGCTGCAATATACGGTAAGCTTGTCGCCGCTGCGTTGGGTCTTGTAGACATGAGGAAGATTTTCCACCTCTGCTGTCATGCCATCCGGCATATCCTTTACCTCCATAATAATTGTCTCGGTATTCTTTATCATGCCGATAAGCTCATTCTTGGTTCCCTCAGCTATTTTTTTACCTTTATCAATGATGACTATACGGGAGCATATCTGTTCTACCTCCTCCATATAATGAGAGGTATATATAATGGTCGCTCCCTGACGGTTAAGCTCCTGAATGCCCTCAAGGATCTTGTTGCGGCTTTGGGGGTCAACTGCCACAGTAGGCTCGTCAAGAATTATTAGTCTGGGCTTATGAGCAATACCGCAGGCAATATTAAGTCTTCGCAGAAGTCCGCCTGAAAGCTTTTTGGGCTTAAATTTAACATGATCTCCAAGGCCTGTAAACTCAATTGCTTCATCCACATATTGCTTGCGAAGTGCCTTATCCTTTATGTAAAGACCACAGAAATAATCAATGTTCTCACGGACGTTCATTTCATCAAATACAGCTACATCCTGCATTACAACGCCTATCTGTGCCTTGATATCATAGCTTTCGGGAGTCATTTCCTTTCCGAATACCTCAATGCTGCCGCTCTGATAAGACAGCAGTGAAAGAAGACAGTTGATAGTTGTACTTTTTCCTGAGCCGTTGGGACCCAGCAGTCCAAGTATTTCTCCTTCTTTTATTTCCAGACTCAGATCATCCACAGCTGTCAGCTCTTTATAGCTCTTGACAAGATGCTGGATATTTACAATGGTGTTTTCCATATTTTTCCTCCTATTCAAAAGTATCATTCATATTGTAGCATAATAATTCTTAAAAAGACTTTAAGCAGTGCCGTACAAGGCTCAAACAAGTCTTCGTGTAGCATTGAATATAAATTATCTGAATATAAAAACAGGCGAGCCAAGCTCGCCCTGAAAGATTATATATTAAAGCAATACGACCGGTAAACCGTCCTGATGATAACCGTATGGCTTGAAGTATTTTTTACTTTGCACCGTTACATTCAAGCACAGCACCAACAGTTTTTATAATGATCTTGACATCGGTCATAGCTGAGCGGTCTTTTATGTACTGTATATCCATATCCATCCATTCATCAAAGCCTACGTTACTGCGTCCGGAGCACTGCCAGTAGCAGGTCAGACCACCCTTAACGCATAATCTCTGAAGCTGATATGGTGTATACTCGTCAACCTCCTCGGGAAGGGGAGGACGAGGACCTACAACGCTCATAGAGCCGGTCAGAACATTTAAAAGCTGCGGTAATTCATCAAGTGAGGTGCGCCTTAAAAAACGTCCAAGTCTGGTAACTCTGGGATCATTCTCCATTTTAAATGCAGGGCCGTCCACTTCATTAAGCTTTTTCAGATCCTCCAGCTTGTCCTCGGCGTTTACGCACATAGAACGGAATTTATACATTCTGAATTTCCTGCCGTCCTTTGTAAGTCTTGTTTGTGCAAAAAAAGGATTATGTCTGTCCTGGAGAAATACTGCCAGGGATATGAACATCATAAGCGGAAACAGAAGTATCAAAGCAACTATGGAGCTTATTATATCAAAAGCTCTTTTAAAGAAGCTGTATATTGGCTTTGGATATACACTTAAATGGTCAAGGAATATTCGATTGCCCTCCAGGCGATCGTCCACCGCTACATTTACTCTCAAAAAAATTACCCCCAAATCATTTGGAATATATGCTTACAGATTATATTCAAATATTTAATAATTCACATACCACCTAAATTAGTATATAGTTTTATAGCTAAAAAGTCAAGTCAAAATAATACAAATACTAATTATTTCCGTTTTTTTCTACATTTATAACAAAGATAAAAATGGAGCTTGAATTTTAATGTTTAAAATTCAAGATTTAGTTGGGGGATCAATAATCTGTTTATCAATTGCTATGGATGCCATGACCGGCATATAGGGGCGTGTATGGTTCAATACCTACACATATCACAGCTCAGAGTATTTTTTGTGTAAAACTATATTCTTTTTAATATTTTAACGGCAATTAATTGTTTAAAAACGCCTTTGAAAAAAGCATTAAAAAATGCTATAATAATAGTATATAGAAATGCTTGTAAAAATGTCAAGGCAATACCGCACAAAGATTGTGCGTCAGATGCGAAGTCAGATTTTTCGTTAGATTGTACAAAATCGATGCAGGCATACTGGCGT
>CACZQG010000286.1 GCA_902783235.1 uncultured Ruminococcus sp. | reverse complement strand
CCTTTGAAAAGGCTTGACCTAAACTTTTGTATTTATTTAAGTGATTTATAGTTTATTACTAATCGTTTACTAAAATTGATTTCCATGAAGATCGTGCGTCAGATGCGCTGCCAGATTTCAGGTCTTTATATTAAAACGATATGAATGTACCTTTTCGCATTTTCCATTACATCCATAATCTGCTGCATATTATCAGCCTTCAGGAATATTATGCCCAGGGCTGTTGAAGCATTGTCAAAGCATTCAACAGTGTCACCTGCCTGTTTATAAAACTCCTTGCGGAATATATATTTTTCCAGCTCGTCGTCAAACCGTATTTCCTTCAAAACACCTTCACTGTCCGAATGCAGGACATATGTTGCACAGTAAGGTATCCTGATCTCCGGCACGGGAGATATATCCTCTCCCATTGCTGTCAGTACTGACATCTCCACAATGTCCACTCCGAATATCTCGCTCAGCTGTATGGGTATCATATTTCCGCCTGCCCTGGGGCCGATATCTATAGGGTATACCCTGTTATTTTTATCCACCATGACTTCAACATTCATAGCCCCAAAGCTGATACCCAGCTTTGTCACCATATCCTGAAGTGCTGCTCTGACCGAGCTTTCATCAGCTTCACTCAGGCTTACGGGAAAGATCTCCCCGCCGGGTACAAGGGGATTTAACGAATCCCCACGAAAAGCGTTCATAAGTCCCCATAATATAACTCTGCCCTGATATACGAATATATCACCGCCTATGATACAGTCATACTTGTTTTCAATAAACTGTTCCGCAATGATCCTGCCGGCACGGGAAAAGGAGAAGGCAAACCTGACAGCCTCTTCAAATCCTCCGGGAGAATCAAGTATAGTGACCCCCTTGCTGCCTGATGAATCCACAGGCTTTATTATTATCGGATACTCCAGGCTGTGCTTTTTTTCGGCAGCTGCTTCCTCTGATGTGAAGCTTACGGCTTTTGGACAATTAAATCCATTTTCAGATAAGAATTCACGGAATTTATCCTTATTACACAGAATGTCTGCTGATCTGTATGGATTACACGGAAGTCCCAGCTTTTCCGCAGCATATGCAGCGGAAGGAGCTGCCGGGTCGGAAGCATATGCTAAAATACCGTCAACCTGTTCCTTTTGAGCCACTTCAAGTACTGCTTCCCTGTCTGTTGTGCTTACAAGGTAAAATTTATCCGCATGAAACTGTCCGGGATTATCTGTAAGATAATCGCACAGTACTGTATGATACCCCAGCCTTTTTGCGGTTTCTATAGCAATTATCTGCTGAGCCGAGCCGCCAAGAAGCAATATTTTCTTTTTCATATATCATTCTCTTCCTTTCCCTTTTTTCCGGAAACAAAATCCTTTATAAGCTCCAGCATATATTCAAAGGATTCCAGCTTCAAAAGCTTGGACAGCAGGATATAAATTGCACCGCCCACAGCTATCTGTAAAACAAGGGTAACTATAAGAGGCAGATTCGGGATGTATCCTATAAGCATTACGCATATCCCCATGAACACCGCAAGAAGTATTCCCGGAAGAAGATCCTTGAGCTGTTCAAAATAGCTGTAGCCCAGCAGCTTTTTATTTGGCCAGGAATTTATTATCTGACTTACAATACTTGTAAAAAGCAGGCTGTAAGCCATCATCATAACGCCAAACCACATAGTAGTCAGCATAACCGCAAGTCCCACTGCTTTTTTGATTATCTCCAGCTTCAAAAACAGGTCACTTCTTCCCATTGCCTTTATTGCATTGAGATTTGCAGTATGCACCGGATAAAACATATAGGTTATGCAGAATATACGCATAAACGGTACGGCAGACAGCCATTTTTCAGTCAGAAGAAGCTCTATTACCGTATCTCCGCAAAATGCGAGTCCCATCATCAAGGGTGCCATAATATATGTGCTGGTTTTGATAGCCCTTCTGGTCATCTGCTTTACACTTTCTCTGTGATCCTGCTCCTTCGACATTACCGACAGCAGAACGCTGTCTATGGATGTATTGATATTTGTTACTACAACATTCGGGAACTGCTTTCCCTGATTATAATACGCCAGATCCTTTTTGGTATACAGCTTTCCTATTATAAGCTGCCGAACGTTATTATACACTGTATCGATAATTGCCGAGATAAGAAGCTTAGAGCCGTATGAAAAAAGCCCTTTAAGACGCTCCTTTGAAAAGACCCTGTCAGGTCTCCATTTTACGGTTATCCACAGCATTACGGTATCGACCAGCAGATTTGTTATCTGCTGAGCAATAAGCGCCCATACTCCTGCCCCGGAGTATGCAAGAGCAATACCCACTACAGCAGCAGTAAGAGTACCGGTAAGGGTCGCAAAGAAAAATCTCCTGAAAAGAAGCTTTCTTGAAACATATGCCTGCTGAACATTTTTCACCCCTGATATGATAACTGTAAGTCCCAGTACCCTTGTATATGCCGTAAGCGCCGGGTCTTCATAAAAATAGGCAATGATCGGAGAAGCCAAAAACAGAAGGGCATACAGGATCAGACAAAATGCGATATTTGTGTAAAATACAGTGGAAAAATCAATATTATCAGCATTCTTTTTCTGTATAAGTGCATTGCCAAGACCACTGTCAACAAACACCTGCAATATCTGTATAAAAACCGTCATCAGTGCCACAGTGCCGTATGCTTCAGGCAGCAGCACTCTTGCAAGCACAATTGAAACAATAAACTGTACGATCTGTGCGCCTGTTCTTTCAGCAAACCGCCACAGGAAATTTGAAAAAACAACACGCTTGGTTGAATTAGTATTCATAACGCTCCTATCTGTAAACCATCAAATCAATAAATATACCATCATTTTTTATACATTTTCCTGAATGTTGTCTTACTGAAAATTATCTTCCTGATACATAAATATAACGCTGTATTCTTATGCTTTACATTTTTGTAATATTTTAAAAATTCCGAAAAGCTTATTTTTTTAAGCTTTAAGGCGTGTATCAGATTTGAGACATAAACAGACTCGGTATACTTAACAGCTTTTTTATCTCCTGTTCCGGCTGCATACTTCATAAGCTCATAAGCCCAGTGTTCTTCTTTTCCAAAGGTATAGGAATAATTTGCACTAAAGCTGGTGCCATTTTTTTTAACGTGTCTGTATGCGCTCATCTGCTCAGGCATACAATGTATCCTTCCATGAGTTATCAGTGCGAAATACAAAAGCCTGTCCCCCGGAGAAAGCTTCTTTTCAAGTATAGATGTATCAAAAAGAGGATATTTAATGTAATTTCTGGTCATAACCGTAGCAAGCTGACCCGGCATTATATTATAAAGATAGTGTCTTAGGGTATACTCACTGTCAATACATTCAGGATAGTGTTCCCCGTTAGGCTGCGAATCCTCCCCTACTACCACGCATCTGTGTGCAGCGGCAATGTATTCCGGATGAGCTTCAAGAAAGCTTATCTGTTTTTCCAGCTTATCCTCCGAAAGCCAGAAATCATCTCCCTCCAGGGTTATTAAATATTTACCGTGAGCACGTTCACGAAGGTCTCTTATATTGCTTTTATCTGTCTGACGCATATTCACATCCCTGTAGATCATGGTAAACCTACCGGGATATTTTTTTTCGTATTCTTTAAGTATGGCTCTTGTACCATCGGGAGAAGCGTCCTCTCCCACAAGTATTTCCTGAGTATAACGTGTCTTTTGCATAAGTATGCTGTCCAGCGTCCGGGCAATGTATTTTTCCTGCCCATAGGTCGGCACAAGAATACTTACCATGACATCATCCATCAGAATATATCCTCCTTTGATCTGTGATTTAAGGCTGATCTGTGATTTAAGGCGCTCCCCGGTGCCCTGCTCCTTATGGTCATACCTTCAAAAGCTTTTCCAGCCTGGATCTGTCAGCATCGGTATAATTGACTCTGCGCTTGTTCATCATTCTGTATCTCAACGCATTAAAAAGCACCAGAGGATGCTTTATTATAAGTGAAAGGGTTCCCTTTTGTTTTACCTGTTTTTCATAGGCTGTATCTATTATCTTATCCTCCGGATAATGCTCTTTAAGCTTTTCAAAGCATTTTTTAAAATCCGCCTCAAGGACCTCTCTCCACTCATTTTCTTTTGATGAAGAAATATCGCCGCTGTACTCATACCATATCATATTTCTTGAAAAATACTCCACATCAATACCATCAGCCAGCATAAATGCCGTTGTTGTATTGTCTTCGGCATATTTGCAGCAGTCCTCTATCATGGAAAAATACCTTTTAGCGGTCTCGGTCTCACGGAAAAATGACGCACCCAGTATATACCCCCCGAAATAGAAGGCTGTTTTCTTGAAATTACGGTTCCTTTCGGGTATGTAGCAGAAGGGGCGCAGCGGCGCACTTTTATCGGTATACAGTCTCAGTTCATCATCATTGCTGTAATACACCGCATCGCCGAACAGGACCTTACTGTTGTTTTCCTCTGCATACTCGTAAAAATCATGCAGTACAAGATCATCAAAAAGTATATCTCCGGGAAAGGTCATATATACATACTTGCCCCTTGCCCTTTTCAGTCCGCTAAGAAGGTTTTTTACTGTTCCCTGATTTACCTTGTTTTTCACTATAAAAAAGCTTTCATAGCCTATTTCATGAATATATCTTTCTGCTTCCGAATAATCCGCATCCTGTGAGCCGTCATCCGCTATAATTATTTCAAGATCTACATCTCTTTGCATGACCACTGATTTTAATGTGCTCATAAGCTTCTGATAGTTAAAATTATAGGAAGCGATTATAACCGTAATTTCAAAACTTGTCATTTTTGATTTCCTTCAGAGTTTTCCACAATTTGTCTTTTTCACTCATTATAATGGAGGTGCCATCCTCCATGGTATAGCCGTCGCTTTGGGCACTGCCTCTGTACTCACCCGCAAGCCCCCAGTCTATGCCTATATCAGGATCGTTCCAGGCGATACCTCCCTCATCATTGGGATGCCAGTAATCAGTTACCTTATAGCAGAATTCCGCACTGTCAGACAGCACCAGAAAACCGTGAGCAAAATTTTCCGGGATAAGAAGCTGCTTTTTGTTTTCCTCGGTAAGTATGATACCATACCACCTTCCAAAGGTAGGGGATCCGTCTCTCATATCTACCGCCACATCAAAGACCCTTCCCCTCACAGCTCTTACCAGCTTGCACTGGGGATAGTTGATCTGAAAGTGAAGCCCTCTCAGCACACCCTTTACCGACATGGACTGATTATCCTGAACAAATTCCCTATTGATGCCGGCTTCCTTCAGCTCACGGCTGTTATATGTTTCCATGAACCAGCCACGCTCATCACCGTGTACCTGTGGTGTTATTACACACAGACCTTCTATTCCTCCCACGTTTTTTTCAACAGTTACCTGTCCCATTGTTTAAACTATCTCCTTTAAATATCTTGAAAGTGCATCCTTCCAGTGAGGAAGGGGCATAAATCCCATTTCACTCAGCTTTGATTTGTCAAGGCGTGAATTAAAGGGACGCTTTGCAGCGGACAGACCGTACTCCTCCGTGGTAACGGGAAGCACCTGCGTCTTATATCCCGACTGCCTGTATATCTCATTTGTAAAGTCAAACCAGCTTATATAGCCTCCTTCATTGGAAGCATGATAAAAGCCGTATTTTTCGCTTGCTGCCATATCACAAAGAAGCCTTGCCAGATCGGGAGTATAGGTAGGGGTACCTATCTGATCCGTTACCACTCTTACCGTGTCGTGATTTTTTCCCACCTTCAGCATAGTCTTTACAAAGTTGTTTCCGTTTTTGCCGAACACCCAGGAAATACGGACTATAAAGTATCTATCCAGTATTCCGGCTACTGCCTTTTCTCCCATGAGCTTTGTTTTCCCATAGAAATTCAGGGGAGCAAAGGATCTGTCATCCGGCTGCCAGGGCTGTTCACCCTCACCGCCGAAAACATAATCGGTGGAAAGATATATCATTTTGGCACCCACGCTCCTGCAAGCTCTTGCAATATACTCTGTTGCCCCGGCATTTACTGCCGCCACCTTATCTCTGTTTTCGGGATCCTCCGCAGCATCTACCGCTGTCCATGCAGCACAGTGTATTACCGCATCAGGGGCTGCTTTTTCTATTGCCTGCATTACAGCCCTTTCATCTGTTATATCCAGCTTTATATATTCACATTCATAGGAGCAGCTATCGGAAATATCACTGGCTGTCACTTCATGACCTCTTTTCAGAAGCTCCTCTGTCAGGTCACTGCCCAGCTGTCCCATCGCTCCCGTAACAAATACCTTCATAGGTCAGGCTTCCCCTCTGTTTCCGTACATTTTTTCATAGTAGCTCTGATAATCTCGGGAAATAATATCCTCCCACCATTTCTTATTGTCCAGATACCACCTGATAGTTTTCTTTATGCCATCTTCAAATTTTGTTTCCGGCAGCCAGCCCAGTTCACTGTGTATTTTCGTGGGATCTATAGCATAGCGCATATCATGTCCCTTTCTGTCTGCCACAAAGGTTATAAGGCTTTCCGGCTTATTCAGCTCCTTGCATATAAGCTTTACTATGTCAATATTTTTCATTTCATTATGACCGCCTACGTTGTAGACCTCACCTTCCCTGCCCTTGTGTATGATAAGATCTATAGCCTTGCAGTGATCCTCAACATATAGCCAGTCACGGACATTTTCTCCCTTTCCGTAGACAGGCAGCGGCTTATCAGCCAGTGCATTGGCTATCATAAGAGGGATCAGCTTTTCCGGGAAATGATAGGGACCGTAGTTATTTGAGCAGCGTGATACAGTAACAGGCAGTCCATAGGTCCTGTGATACGCAAGAACAAGAAGATCTGCCCCTGCCTTTGAGCTGCTGTAAGGACTGGATGTGTGGATAGGTGTTTGCTCCGTAAAGAAAAGATCTGGTCTGTCAAGAGGCAGGTCTCCGTACACCTCATCGGTGGATACCTGATGATAACGCTTTATGCCGTACTTTCTGCAGGCGTCCATGAGTACAGCGGTACCCATGATATTTGTTTTCAGAAATATCTCCGGATCTTCAATAGAGCGGTCAACATGGCTTTCTGCCGCAAAATTCACCACCATATCCGGCTTTTCCTCCTGAAAGAGGGAATATACTCCCTCTCTGTCGCAGATATCCAGCTTCACAAACCTGAAATTCTTATTATCCATTATCGGCTCTAAGGTGGAAAGATTTCCTGCATAGGTCAGCTTGTCCACACATATCATCCTGTAGTTCTCATATTTTCCCAGCATATGAAATAAAAAGTTAGAGCCGATAAAGCCTGCTCCGCCTGTTACTATGATAGTCATAGACTGTCCTCCAATAATCCATTGATTTTTTTCTGTATATTAGTCTGTGGGCTTCCCAGCATATCATAAAATGCAGCTCCCAGTATTATCCACAGGTAATTGAAAAGGAAGGAGCTCATTACATCCTCGATAATTCCGTAAAAGGAAAAGCCTATTATGGCAGCATAAATATATTTGTTGCTGTATTCCATTTTTCCCGAATGATAATAAAGTATAAGGCAGATCAGCCCTATTATAAACCCGAACTGTATAAACAGATTCAGATACCCGGAATCCAGATGCCAGTAATACGCCGAGCTTACCGAGTTGGCGATCTTTTTTCCAAAGGGGGATATACCGTAAACACGGATAAAGCTTTCCGAGAGTCTTATTCTGTAGCTGAGCATCTTATCCAGCTTCTGTCCTATATCGCTGCCGAGTATAAGGGGCATAAGCAGATTGATACCCAGACAGAAGGGAAATGAAAGCTTTGCCATGAGCCTGAGCTTTTTTCTGTCCTTCATAAGATTTACCAGCAATACCATTGCCAGATAAAACAGATTCAAAAGGAACGAGGTGCGGCTGTTGGTCATCATAAAGGAGAATACATTTATTCCCAGAGCCGCAAGCAGCTTTATTTTCCATTTTTTTCTGCCGTAAAGTATAAACCATAAGGATATTATATCAAAGCAGTATATACCGAAGGTATTCGGGTGAGCATATCCCATAGCCTTTCTTACCTGTCCTGTTCCCTCCTCACGGATAAATTCCAGATTATCCACAAGTCCCGTAAAAGCACCTATAAGTATCATGATACAGCTTACAAGACGTATATAGAACACTATTTTCAATGCAGTCATATAGTCTGTATTCTTCATGCCCAGAACAATAAAAAACGACACCAGTATGGAGGTATTTCCGATCAGCACCGCTGATATCCCTCCCAGCACCGCCAGTACTCCCATACAGATAAATTCCTTTAGGGAATATTTTTCCAGCACCAGCTTTACCATTACAAAGGGTATTGCAAGTATCAGAGTGAAATTCAATACCTCATAGTTCAGGGTAGTCTTTCTGAAAGCATAATATATCATTATCAGAAACAGAAAAATATAAAAGCACAGCTCCCCCAGCTTATATGTGGTCTTTATCTTCATGGTCAGCGCCGCTTCTTTTTGTTAGCCATATAAAGATCTGCCAGATATGACTTGGTATTAAAATAATAATCCCTGTAGCTCCACAGCTTTGCCCAGAGAGCCGTCTTACCTGTTTTGAGATACAGACGTCTTATGGAAGCCCACTCACGGCATTTCTTTATATATTCGTTTTTGTATTCCTTATCTCCCGATACATATTCGGGATGCTTTTTCACATATTTCTTTAAACGTTTTATTGCTTCAAGATAATAGGTCATAGATGTTATCTTTGTCTGTGCCGTTCTCACCTCTCTGCCGGTAGCTGTTGCATCATGGCGGCGGTAATATATAAGCGGCTCATATACCATGTACAGAGAATCCTTAAGAAGAGCATATCTCCAAAGCAGTGCATCATGGGGATAATCCTTATACCAATCATCCTTTATATCATCAAAATGAGACTTTCTGAAGCAAAAAACGCATCCCGGACTTCTTACAAACATGAAATCCTTTTTGAATCGGTATCGTCTGACTGTTACAGTGGAGGGCTTTTTTTCCTTTGGCTCATATTCCAGATCATAGGTCGAGCAAAGAAGATCTATTTTCTTCTTTTTGCTCATAATGTCCTCCATAAGCTCCAGCTTATACCTGTACCATATATCATCCTGATCGCAGGTAAAAATAAGCTCTCCCGATGCCATATCTATTGCATCTATGAAATTCTTTTTCCAGCCCTTGTTTTCCTTGTTTTTTATATGCTTCCAGTTGATAAGTCTGTAGTCCCGGATATACTTGTCAATATATCTGTTTGTACTGTCTGTGGAACCGTCATCACAAATTATCACCTCATCAGGCTTTCGTGTCTGTGTTCTCAATGAATCCAACTGTTCTATCAGGTATCTTTCACCGTTATAGGTGGTCATTACTACGGATATTTTCATGGTCATACCTCTTTATATCTCAAAAGAGCTTTTTTCGGGATATCTCATTTCAAAAGCTCTCTGAACATTTTTTTCTGCTGTATCCACATCCTCAAGAGAAGCTGTGTCATTAACGCATATCATGCTGTGCTTACCCTTTATTATATCCTTTTCAAGTGCAGACGTATCCGTACTTGTAATATGATAAGCCAATCCATTTTGTTTCTTTGGGACAAAATTTCCCTCCATAATATCAAAGTACCTGAAAAGGTACTGATTTATGTCTGTTATGCTGCGGAATTTATTCAGGGATGTTTTATGCAGGGTTTCATACTCCTGCTCCCACACTCTTTCCATGGTGGATCTCAAAAGCGGTACCGGAAGATGCCTGTTCATAATATTCTGAAAGTATCCCCAGGGAGCCAGGCATATATTGCGTATCATACCTGCACCGTATACAGGATTGAACCAGCGAAAGGGGTGCTTTTTTATCACACTTCTTTTATTGAAGCGGTGATTTATTACGCACATATTATTCAGCATTATATGGGGATATATCTCGTTTATATCATCTGCCGCTATACACGCCTCCACAGCCTCATAGCAGGGCTTGTCCTTTCTGAAAAAGTCTGTGGGCTTCACAATGCTGTTCAGGAACATATCATCATTGAAGTATACGAACTGCTCTGTCAGCCCCTTTATCCTGTGCATATGAAGCTCTATGGGATGAGATGAATAGGTGGGCATATACTCCTTCGGGATATAATCCCCGTGTCTGACTATATTTAATCGGGGAGCATTTTTATTCAGGAAATCGGGGAGATGTCCCCATGTGATAAAGTGCACCTTTCTTACCCAGGGAGCATTTTTTTCCACGGCTCTGAACCAGTATTTCAAAAGTCCCCAGTCTCTGTAACGGTTTGCACCGTCATCTGTGTTTCCCTCCTGCTCACTGCGGATCACTTCCGGATCTTTATATGACAAGCGCTCACGCTGCCACTCAGGGTCACTTCCGTCCACCCATGTTACAACAAAATCTATTTCTGTCATTTTTTCTGCCTTTTTTACGTCGTAAGATATTTTCCGCTGAGCACATCTCCCAGATACCTGCCGTACTGATTTTTCTTCATTTCCTCATAGACTGCCCTGAGATCTTCATGGGTTATCCAGCCGTTGAGATATGCTATCTCCTCAAGACAGGCGATCTTTCTGTGCTGGTGAGTTTCTACAGTACGAACGAAATTTCCTGCCTCCAGCAGGCTTTCGTGAGTACCTGCATCAAGCCAGGTAAATCCCTGTCCCAGAAGCTCCACATTCAGCTTGTTCTTGTCCAGATATATCCGGTTAAGATCGGTTATTTCCAGCTCGTTTCGCTTTGAGGGCTTCAGTGTCCTTGCATATTCCACCACATTTTCGTCATAGAAATACAGCCCGGTAACACAGTAATTTGATTTTGGCTGCTTTGGCTTTTCCTCAATGGATACCGCCCTGCCTTCACTGTCAAATTCCACTATTCCGAAACGCTCGGGATCATCAACATAATAACCGAATATAGTAGCACCTCTGCCGTTTTCCGCATTCTCCACAGCATCCTGCAATTTATTTTTAAGTCCGTGCCCTGCAAATATATTATCTCCCAGTACCATTGCCACCGGGTCATGACCTATAAATTTTTCGCCTATTATAAATGCCTGTGCCAGACCATCGGGAGATGGCTGCACCTTATAGGACAGATCAAGTCCCAGCCTTGAGCCGTCACCGAAAAGCTCCGCAAGCCTGGGTGTATCCTGGGGAGTGGATATTATAAGTATCTCCCGGATGCCTGCGGTCATAAGCACGGACATAGGATAGTATATCAACGGCTTGTCATATATAGCCAGCAGCTGCTTGCTGGTCACCTTAGTCAGCGGATAGAGCCTTGTCCCCGAGCCCCCTGCCAGAATTATACCTTTCATATAAATATCCCCTTAACGCATTTTTTCGTAGAATCTTCTGAGTCTGTCTGCATTTTCCTTTATGGAAAAGCCCTTTTCCGCAGTTTCCTTATCCCGTGAACGGCGTGACTTTTTACCCTTGTAGAAAAGTATATGCTTTGCCCATTTTTCGGGACTATCCTCCAGTGGCATTCTCTCAAACTCATCCGAAAGTCCCACACTTGCAGGAACTCTGTCGGACACCACGCAGGGAAGTCCGCAGCACTGAGCCTCCACTGCCACAAGTCCGAAGCTTTCGTACAATGAGGGGAAAACCAGTATATCTGCGCCGTTATACTCCTTTTCGGGATCCAGCGTCACTCCTGCAAATATCACCTTGTCGGCTATCCCCATCTGTTCCGCCTTTTCCCTGATCTTCGGCATAAGCTCGCCCTCTCCCAGAAGACGCAGCTGACAGTTGGGATCCTTTTTCAGCACTGCCGCAAATACATCCAGCAAAAACTCATGGTTTGTCTGTTCATTGAAAAGTCCCACATGAAGCAGTACGAATTTATCATCATTCTTATTTTTCCTTCTCACTTCTCTGCGGATATTTTCATCAAACAGAAATTTGCTCTCCTCAATACCGTTGTTCAGCAGGAAAAAATCGTCATTTCTGCACAGGAACCTGCCTGCCTCACGGCTGCAGGCAGCGGCGTAGTCAAAGGACTTCATAAAACGCTTATGGAGTATATTATGGAGCATTTTATGAGTACAGCTGGTATTGTGACCATGAACGATGGTTTTGCAGGCACAGCCGCTTTTTCTCACAGCCTCCAGCTCAATAAGCATAAGTGAGCTGTTGCCGTGGATATGTACCACGTCATAATCCTCTTCCCTTATAAGATCGGACAGCTTTTTAATATAGGCAAAGGGCTTTTTGTTCCTGTCACGGAATTCAAATATCCTGCTGCCCCCTTCTCTTATTATATCGGCATAGGCTTTTTCAATACGGTCATTTGCCGCAAAATCTATCTTCTTGCCCTTTTTATCCATGAATCTGTAAAAGTCAATTATTATTTTTGACATACCGTTTATACCGAATTCAACAGTATTTATTACCAGTATTTTCATTTTATTACCGCCTTTAGTTCCTTCTCTTTGTTTCCTCAAGAAACGCCCTTACTGTTTCCACTGCTTTTTTATTGCTTGAAATATACTCCGTGAATTTGTATCCTTCAGCTTTTTTGATAGAATCTCCCAGGCTGTCACCATCGCCGCACATAAGGACTAATCCCCTGTCAGAAAAGGCTTTTGCTATATCCAGCTGATGATCGTCAACGTGCTCACCGTATTTTTTAAGTCTCGGCATAACTATAACAGGCTTTTTCGCTTTTATACCGGAAATTATAGTTCCCACTCCGCTGTGAGTAATAAGCAAAGAGCATTCCCGGATCCTTTTTTCAAAATCCTCCTTGGAAAGCATCCCTTCATAGCCGAAATGCACAGGAGTATATTTGCAGGTACCTGTCTGAGCAAATACCTCCTCCGTTAAAATGCCTCTTTCTATCAGGCTGTCGGTCTCCCTTAGAAGCCTGTCAAAGGGGAATTTCTGAGTTCCCACCGCCAAAAATATCACTTAAAAAATACCTCCGATATATTTTGCCTTGGGATAAAGCTTCAGCAGCTCCTTCCACTGCACCAGAAAAAGGTCAGCCAAAGGATAGCAAAGCCTGCCTGTCAGAGATCTTTCTGTTACCCTGGCAAAGGATTCGATATATACGATCTTTTTACGCTTCATCTTCATTTTAAGGCAAAAGGGATATGCCGCCAGCGCACCGGTAGTTACCACCACATCCGGGTCTTCTTTTTTTATTATTCTTCCTGCTTTTCTGAACAGCTTTATAAAATGCATCAGGAAATTCTTTTCGTGCCTGTCGATCTTGGGTACGGTATAAAGGGGTGACAGACGGCTTTCCGCCGACTGTCCGCCCTTCTCTGTCACAAATACGCTGTCATGCTCGCCGAAAAGCTCCCGAAGGCACATCAGTTCCTCCCAATGCCCTCCCGAGGAGGACACATAAAGTACCTTCATATCACTCCACCGTTACGCTCTTGGCAAGGTTTCTGGGTTTGTCAACATCAAGACCTCTTGCCACACTCACATAATAGCCCAGAAGCTGCAGAGGAACTACCGCCAGGCTTGTGGCAAATCTGGTATCGGTACGGGGGATATACACGGTAAAATCAGCCGTATCCTCGATATTGTAGTTGCCGTAAGCCGTAAGACCCATAAGATATGCTCCACGGCTCTTGACCTCCACCATATTGCTTATGGTTTTTTCATATAGTGCAGACTGAGTAAGCACACCGATGACCAGTGTACCATCCTCAATAAGGCTGATGGTTCCGTGCTTGAGCTCCCCGGCAGCATACGCCTCCGAATGGATATAGCTTATCTCCTTCATTTTAAGGCTGCCCTCAAGACTGATAGCATAATCTATGCCTCTGCCGATAAAGAATACGTCCTTTGAGTTAGCCACCTTTGCCGCAAACCACTGTATACGCTCCTTATCCTCCAGTATTTTCTGTATCTTTTCGGGAAGAGAAGCGATCTCCTTTATGCATTCGCTGTATTCATTTTCATCTATGGTCTCCTTTACCTGTGCAAGCTTTATTGCCAGCAGATAGCAGGCTATAAGCTGTGTACTGTACGCCTTTGTAGTGGCAACAGCTATCTCGGGTCCTGCCAGTGTATAGAAAACATTATCCGCTTCACGGGCTATGGAGGAACCCACCACATTAACTATACCCAATGTTTTAACCCCACGCTCCTTGGCAAGGCGAAGAGCTGCAAGACTGTCGGCAGTTTCTCCCGACTGACTGATTATTATAACAAGTCCGTTTTCATCAATTATGGGATCACGGTAACGGAATTCCGATGCCAGCTCAACACGAACAGGTACTTTTGCCATATTTTCCAGCACATACTGTGCCACCACTCCAACGTGATAAGCCGAGCCGCAGGCAACTATATATATCTGGCTGAATCTTTTCATTTCCTCATCGGTAAGTCCCACTGATGAAAAGTCTATAACACCGTCTTTTACAACAGAATTGAAGGTGTCCTGTACTGCCTTGGGCTGCTCATGTATCTCCTTCATCATGAAATGCTCATAGCCGCCTTTTTCTGCTGCTTCCGCATCCCATTTTATCTCTGTCAGCTTCTTTTCGATAGGCTCTCTGTCTATATTGAAAAACTCCACATCGCCCCCTGTAAGACAAGCGATCTCCAGATTGCCTATGTAATAAACGCTTCTTGTATATTTTAGTATTGCAGGAACATCCGACGCTATATATGAGTTGCCGTTGGAAATACCTATTATCATAGGACTGTCCTTTCTTGCAACGTATATCTTGTGAGGGTGATCCTTGAACAGTATAGCCAGCGCATAGGAGCCTCTGATCCTCATCATGGAACGGGCAATAGCGTCAACAGGACCTTCATTATATTTTTTATAGTAGTAATCCACCAGCTTTACTGCCACCTCGGTATCGGTCTGTGAGCAAAAGCTGTATCCGCTTTTTGTCAGTTTTTCTTTAAGCTCCAGATAGTTTTCTATGATACCGTTATGTACTCCCACAACATTCCTGTCGTCAGAGCAGTGAGGGTGAGCATTCAGCTCTGAGGGTTCACCGTGGGTCGCCCATCTTGTGTGACCTATACCGCAGGTTCCCAGTACCGCATTACCGCCGTTGGTCTTTTCAAACAAGCCTTTGAGTCTGCCCTTGGCTTTCACCACCTCGACCTCTTTGTCATCATCACGAACAGCAATACCTGCTGAGTCATAGCCACGGTATTCCAGCTTGGAAAGACTGTCCAGCAGTATGGGGGCTGCCTGCTCATTTCCAACAAATCCAACTATTCCGCACATATCAAGTTCTCCTTATGGTTTATTTTTATTATCAATAGGTTTGATTGCATAGTTATACATAATATTAGTATAACCTTTAATCGGCAATATGTCAAGGAAAAATCCCAGGGAAATCGGTTTTAGTCACTGACTTGTAATAAATACTTAATCTATTTATTATTTTTAAGGCAATACCGTGCAAGAATTTCAAATGGTCTTTGTGCGGTATTGCCTAAAATACAGATAAAATACCCCAATCGGTAATTGAGACAGTTGAAAAAACTGTTATATGCTATTAAAAAGGGAGAGCATCGCTCTCCCTTAAATATTTATTCATACTTCTTTTCCATTACACTGAGATATGCAGGGCGTATGATCTTATTCATGCCTATAAGCTCCTCGATCCTGTGTGCGCTCCAGCCTATAACTCTTGCAATAGCGAAAAGGGGCGTATACAGCTCCAGAGGTATTCCCAGTATATCATACACAAATCCGCTGTAAAAGTCCACATTAGGGCTTACTCCCTTGTAGATGCGCCTTTTTTCTGCGATTATCTGAGGTGCTATCTCCTCTATATTTTTATAAAGAACCATATCCTTTTCACGATCCTTAGCGTTGGCAAGCTTTTCCACAAAGCTTTTGAGCACCCTTTCTCTCGGGTCGGAAACAGAATATATGGCATGACCCATACCGTAGATAAGACCCTTCTTGTCAAACACCTCACCTGCCAGCATCTTTTCAAGATAGGCTCTCAGCTCCTCCTTATCCCCTGTATCTGCCACATTCTCACGGATATTCTGTATCATCTCCATAACCTTGATATTGGCTCCTCCGTGTTTTGGCCCTTTAAGAGAGGACATTGCCGCCGCTATTGCGGAATAGGTATCCGAGCCTGATGAGGTCACCACACGAGTCGTAAATGTGGAATTGTTGCCGCCGCCATGCTCCATATGAAGCAGCAGAACTATATCCAGCACCTTTGCCTCCAGATGAGTATACTGCTTATCTGGGCGGAGCATTCGCAGAAAGTTTTCCGCTGTTGACAGCTCTCTGTGGGGACGGTGTATGTACATACTCTCCATGTTCTCATAATGGTTGTACGCATGATAGCCGTATATAGCAAACATGGGAAATACAGAGATAAGTCTCAGACACTGTCGGATGCTGTTGGCAGTGTCACCGTTCAGACGGTCATCATATGATGCCAGAGTAAGTATGCTCCTTGTCATGGAATTCATGATATCCTTACTGGGAGCCTTCATAATAACATCTCTTACAAAATTTACCGGAAGCTTACGGCTCTCTGCCAGTATATCGCAGAATTCCGATTTTTCCTGATTTGTAGGCATATCACCGAACATGAGCAGATAGGCTATCTTCTCAAATCCGAATTCCGAATCCCCCAGATCATCAATGAGCCTTTTAATATTATATCCTCTGTACCACAGCTCACCATCAATGCCTACACGCTTTCCATCCTCCTCCCTGAAGGATTCAATGAGAGAAATATTGGTAAGGCCTGTAAGCACTCCCTTTCCGTTAAGATCACGAAGTCCTCTGTTCACTCCGTATTCACGGAACATCTCATCAGCGATCTTATCGTTGTTCATGCAGCAAAGCTGCTTTCCGTATGCATATTCATTAAGCTTATCTATCAATTTTTGCCTCCTTTATAATCAGAGCAAAGCGGGATAAACCGGCTCAGCTCTCCCT
>CACZQG010000285.1 GCA_902783235.1 uncultured Ruminococcus sp. | reverse complement strand
TTGAAAAAAGCTCCGCAAAAACTTTTAGTTTCGCTCATACGTTATCTGATAAGGCAGTTATGAGCACGAAGAGCAGTTGAAATGATAACACAATAAAAAGGCTTCTTTCATAAAGCTTCCCTTACTATCATTTTTTATATTAGGTCTTGGTATAAGATCCTCTTTCAACTGCTCTTCCAGCCTTCGATTGCAATTATGGTACGTAACAAAATAAAAAAATGTCAGCCGTTTTTTGGCTGACATTTTTTGCGTATACATCGGACTGAGCCTGAGCCGCATAAAACATTTCATTACTCCTTTCAGCTGCTCTTCGAGCTTACAACAGCCTAACGCATAAGAGTACGAGCGAAATTAAAAGTTTTTGCCAAGCTTTTTTCAAAAAGCGACCTTTTCAATTCTTTTAACAGGTATATATCAATCTTTTTCGGGAACAATACGGATACGGCGACAAATTGCCGTATTATGTCTGTCCGCTGCCGGGGTAAAGCAGGCAAACGGGCGGTCATAAGAATTATTGCCGCAGCAGCAGGACACAGTCATACTGCCGGGGCAATAATGGATTTACAGAGAAAGGAATGATAACAATGAGCAAGATAGCAGCTCTTATAGCCGGTCTTATGGTGATATGTACACTTGTTACAGCCTGCGGCGATAAAAGCACAGGATCTCAGGCGGAGAATAATAACAACACAAGCGATACTGACGGTTATCCCTATGATGATGACAACAGTGTCAGCAGCCCGGACATGGATGGAAATGACAATGACGGCTTTGATCATGATCCTGACGGCAACGGCTTCTATGACGGAAACTCCGGCGATGACAGTATGAACGGTATTGAAAAGATAGTTACCGGTGCCCGTGATGCGGTAGACAGCGTTGTTTCCGAGGGCAGAGACCTGGTTGATGATGCAGTGGGCAATGACTCAACTGCCACAACTGTTACAAAATAATGAGCAGATAATAAAAGATCACTCTCATGGATGAGGGTGATCTTTTTGCAATATCGCACTGTATGCAATTGCTGAGCCGGCAGGCTTACAGCTCATGCTCTGACAAAAAAGAAGAGCGTACCGACCACCGGTACGCCTGCGTACATTATTAATCTGATTTATCAGCGATAACGCTTTATTTATCAACCTGCCGCATTGAGCTTCTTAGCAAGCTGAGATTTCTTTCTGTTAGCCTTGTTCTTGTGGATAAGACCCTTTGAAGCAGCCTGGTCAACCTTCTTGATAGCAACCTTTACTGCGTCAGCCTTCTGAGCACCGTCAACGAGATCTACATTCTTGAGAACAGTTTTAAGGTTGGACTTTCTTGCCTTGTTGGCAGCAGCCTTTGTCTTGTTTACCTTAACTCTCTTCATTGCAGATTTAATGTTTGGCATTTTTATTGCACCTCCTTATAGTGTATAGCATTAATATTTTAGTAAAAACAGCATAGAATAAAAGCAACGCAAGTTCCTGCAAAGAACCGACACGACCATTGCTTTTAAAACACGGGCAATGACGACCCGTTTACACTATCTATTATTGTACCATTTTCATATGAAAAAAGCAATAGGCAAATTAAAAATAATATCCAAAAAATTTTTTTGGAATTTCAAGCATTATGCACAAGGAGGAGCGATTATGACAGGCAGAACAGACCTTGCACTGGAAAGTGCAATGAATGCCCCCCGGGAGGGAATAAAAAAGACCGAAAGAGGAAAAGCATTCAAAATAACCGAAATAGAAATAGAAAGTGATGAAGCAGGGAAGTCCATCGGAAGAAAAAAAGGCAGATATATCACCCTGGAGGGACGATCCTTCGGTATGTTTTCAACAGATGTAAAGGATATGTGCACCGAGCTTGCCGAGGAGCTTTCCAGGCTGGTACCTGCCGGGAACATACTGGTGGCAGGACTTGGGAACAGCGACATTACGCCTGATGCGCTGGGACCTATGACAGCCTCGAAAATATTGGCTACAAGGCATCTGAGGCACGAGCTTATGAAGGATGCGGATTTTTTCTCGGATATGCGTCCTGTGGGGGTCATCGCAGGGGGCGTATTGGGTCAGACCGGCATTGAATCGGCAGAGCTTATATCCGCAGTTGCTCAGAAGGTACAGCCGGAATGTGTGATAGCAGTGGATGCGCTTGCCTGCTCGGATGTTGAACGTCTGGGAAGAACTATCCAGATAAGCAATACAGGCATATCCCCGGGAAGCGGAGTGCAGAACAAGCGGCTGGAGCTGTCGGACAGCACCTTGGGAGTACCGGTCATAGGAGTGGGAGTGCCTACTGTAGTGGATATGCACACTATAGTTGAAAACTATACAGGCAGCAGAATATCAGATAAGCTCCCTAATATGATGGTTACGCCCCGTGATACGGACAGGCTTGTGTCCCGTGCCGCCTCAGTCCTTGCCGCAGGCATAAATCTTGCTTTGCAGCCCTCCCTGGATTTCGGGGAGATCGAGGAGCTTATGTGGTAATGACCGGCATCATTCCGGAATATAAGGCAATACCCCATGATTCCTGTGGGGTGTTGCCTTAAATACAAAAGTTTAGGTCAAGCCTTTTCAAAGGCTTGCGGTGTCCAGAGGCAGAGCCTCGGTCGCTCATCGCAAT
>CACZQG010000284.1 GCA_902783235.1 uncultured Ruminococcus sp. | reverse complement strand
TTGAGCTCCATTCCGGCAGTATCATGTGCCATACTGATGCGCAGCGCACTGTCGCTCCTGTCATCACTTATGCCGAACTGTGCCAGAACACCGCTTTTGGCTCCCTTGGAACACGCTGAGCCGCTGGAAATATATATTTCCCTGTCCTCCAGAAAATGAAGCATTATCTCTGAACGTATTCCCGGTACGGAAATATTCACGATATAAGGGCTTGACTCCTCAGGAGAGTTTACCACTATTCCATCCATATCATTTATACGATTTATAAAGCGCTCCCTGAGACGGCTTATCTCATCGTATCGTTCCTTTATATTGGGGAATAACGCCTTTACTGCCGCTCCCATAGCTGCTATGGCAGGGACATTCTCGGTTCCGGAACGAAGCTCCTTTTCCTGACCGCCGCCGTATGTCTGAGCCTTCAGATGAAGTCCCTTGCGTACAAACAGTCCGCCGATCCCCTTGACACCGTGTATCTTGTGTCCGGAAAATGAAATAAGGTCTGCGTTGATCTCCTGTACCTTGAAGGGGAGCTTCATAAATCCTTGTACAGCATCGCAGTGGGTAATGACCTCCGGGTGAAGCTTTTTTATGCCGTAAAACGCCCGTCTTACGGGAAGTATGTACCCTGTTTCGTTATTGACCATCATCATGCTTACAAGGCAGGTATTGTCATCAACTGCTCTGACAATATGCTCGTGTTTTATGACCCCTTTTCTGTCTGGAGCTATACGCACTATCTCAAAGCCCTGTTCCTCCAGATGATCCATCACCTTTTTAATTGAGGAGTGCTCCACGGTGGTGGTGACGATCTTCTTTTTTCGTTTTCCTATAGTCTGTGCAATCCCCAGCACAGCCAGGTTGTTGCTTTCCGTAGCACCGGAGGTAAAATAAATGCAGGAGGGGTCTGCGGATATAGCTTTTCCTATAAGCTTTCTTGTGTTGTCAACGGCAAGCTGTGCATTGAGCCCTGCTCTGTGAAGGGATGAGGGATTTCCGAAATTGTCGGTAATACATCTTTCCACTGCCTTTACTGCCTCACGGCAGGGCTTTGTGGTAGCCGCATTGTCAAGGTAAATACTCATTCTTGTTTCCTCGTATTATTCTTTCCGTAATTTTCTTCACCTTATATTATACCACATTTTGCGCTTTTATCCAATAGGATAGTCTCAAAACTGTATAGCTGCCTTTTAAAAACAAATAGTATAATTTGCACAAACGAATACCGCAGATGTGTTGATGATCTCCTGTATCATAATGGGGAACAATAAAAAAACAGTACCCCACAAAGAACAGCTTACAGCTTTGTTGGGTACTGTTTTAAGGCAATATGTATTCAATCCTCCAGCAGCTTGTACAGCAGGTTATAAAGAGTCTGAGCCTCCTGGGGAGTGAGCTTTACGCAGGCTGCCATTTTAGGAGGCACCTCCAGCGCTTTTTCTTTAAGCTGCTCACCCTCATGGGTGATGCTCACAATAAGCAGTCTTTCGTCCTTGCTGCTGCGCTGCCGGGTCAAAAGCCCCTTTGACTCCATATTTTTAAGTAAGGGAGTAAGAGTACCGGAATCCAGATGCAGTTCCTTTCCCAGATCACGAACACTTATCTCCTTCTTTTCCCACAGCACCATCATTGTGATATACTGGGGGTAGGTAAGACCGATGCCTTTAAGGGGAGAATTGTACTTCTTTATGATCTCTCGGGAGCAGGCGTAAAGAGGAAAGCAAAGCTGATTTGAAAGCTTCAGGGTGTCAAATTTATCCAATTACGACACCTCGTTATAAGCAGTTCTTACTGCTATTGCCAGCTGATCGGCACAGGATGTAGGTCTTCTGCCGCAGGTATTACCCTTTAAGTACTCCTCGATCTTGTCCACAGTCCAGCCGTCCACCAGCTTGGAAATAGCCTTCAGGTTGCCGTTGCAGCCGCCCATAAACTGAATGTTGGTGATGACATCATCATTGATATTAAAGCTTATTTGCATGGGGCATACGCCCTGTGGTTCATATGTGTATTCCATTATAATACCTCCTGTAATGCTTTTTTAAGTTTTTCCGGTGTTGTTGTGGGAGCAAAGCGGTCTATGACCTCTCCCTTGCTGTTAACAAGGAATTTGGTGAAGTTCCACTTTATCTTGCTGCCCATAACGCCGCCTTTTTGTTCTTTAAGATATTTGAACAGCGGCTCGGCATTGTCGCCGTTTACCTCTGTTTTTGCAAACTGTCTGAATGTTACGCCGTAACGGGAGTTGCAGAAATCGGCGATCTCCTCATCACTGCCCGGTGCCTGACCGCCAAACTGATTGCAGGGGAAGTCAAGTATTTCCAGACCCTTGTCACGGTATTTTTCGTATAAGTCCTGCAAGCCCTCGTACTGAGGGGTAAAACCGCAGCCGGTTGCGGTGTTGACGATGATAAGTGTCTTGCCCTTGTAATCTGACATAGGAACGTCTGTTCCTTTATTATCCTTGACAACAAAATCGTAAATACTCATGCGATGACCTCCTGTAAAATATAATAATGATTTGGTTTAATCAAATCCGATTGATTACAATTAAATTATACACTATCTAATTTGATTTGTCAATAGTAAATTAATATTTTTTAAATATTTAATTTTTAAGGCAATACCACACAATCTTTGTGCGGTATTGCCTTAAAACAAGAATGTCCGCTGCAAAATCGCAATAGCGGACAAACCCTATTTTCACTATAAAAGAAAAACTCGCAAACAACGTATCTACGTCATCTGCGAGTGCATTGAATGGTGACCCGTACGGGAATTGAATTAATCCCCAGTAATTTAGTAGCCTTTAGTGAAGTGCGAAAAAGCCCGATTTTACGAGCTTTGTGCGAGTATCGCTTAAAATGATTTTGAGTGATTTTGGGCGTTTTTTAGTACAAATAAGTGGCAAACAAGTGGTTGATTTCGGCGCATTCTGTTTTAATAAAATAAGCTTAACGGCATTGCATTAGAGGAAATTGTGCGGTGCTGTTTTTCATTATTAAGATATTGACACTGCCATATAAATAGAGTATAATATTATAAAGCAAAGAAAGGGGGAACGCTGATATGTGTACAAAAACCGAAGCATTGACTATACTCGAAGAAGTATTTGACCTTTCAAAAGATATATTTGGTACAAGCCTTGTTAACAGTTATCTCTATGGCTCTTATGCAAGAGGCGATTATGACAGCGAATCCGATGTGGATATTCTGCTTATCGTAGCTTTGGATTTAGAATACATCCGCAGCAAGCTTGGTGAAATGAACAAGATAGACAGCGAACTGAGCCTGTCTCACAATATAACCGTGTCGGTCACGGTGCGTCCCCTTGAACAGTTTGAAAAGTATTCCGATCGCTCCCCTTTTTATATCAACATCTTGAGCGAGGGGATAAGCTATGCAGGAAAATAGGGCAACAATATCGAGGCTGGAGATAGAAAAAGCTAAAAATGCATTGGAAGAAGCTAAGATACTTTTTGATTCTCAAATGTATTACGGAGCTGCCAACCGTTCCTATTGATGTCCCAATTAAATCTTGAAGATTTAATTGGGACATCAATAACGTTTGTTGTTTTATAAAAGAAGTTTTAAATGATAGTTCTATCCTATCTTAATTTAAATCTTACGAGGTGTTACTATGAAAAAAATATATAATAAAGTATTAATTCTTTTTATGCCGTTAGTTATATTTATTCCGTTCATTTATGGAATAACCTCTGAAGCAGCAACAGCCGAAAATGTTTATATAATAAACGGCGATATACAAGAAAAAGAATTTAGTGTTCCCGAAGAAATTGATAATGAAATCGTTACTAAAGTCAGCTTTTATGATAATACTTCAATCGAAAAGCTCTATATCCCTAAAAATGTAACCGAGGTTTCTATCGAAGGAAAAACTTCAAAAAGGTATGCACTTAAAGAATTGATTGTTTCCGAGGATAACCCTAATTTCACATCTGTAGACGGAGTTCTTTACAGTAAGGATATGAAAGTCCTATATTATTATCCTTGTGATAAAAGCGATGAAGTCTTTAATGTGCCCGAACCCGTTGAAACTATCGGAGCATATCCAAATACAACAAGCTCTTGGGCATTTGCTAACTGTCAAAATCTAAAAGAAATAAATTTTAACAAGAATATAAAAATAATAAGTGATGCGACTTTCTATAACAGCTCACTGGAGAACGTTTTTATTCCCGAAGGAGTTGAAATAATCGGTAATAGTGCCTTCTCCGATTGTAATAAACTTAAAGAGATAACCGTTTCAAAAGGAGTAAGAAATATAAAATATCCTGTATATAATTGTTCAGCACTTGAAACAGTTACGTTTTTAGAGGATGATATAGATATGCCCGATCT
>CACZQG010000283.1 GCA_902783235.1 uncultured Ruminococcus sp. | reverse complement strand
ATACTGGCGTATTTCAAGCCTTTCCGACGCAGAAGTTCAGTATTTAGACAAGCAGAAAATTCAAGATTTAGTTGGGGGATCAATACTTACCGGATAGAAAAGAGGTGTTAACATGAAAAACTCAAAGGCATTTTATAGGATCACAGCCTTTATTATTGCTTTTTCATGTCTGCCCCTTCTTTTTTTGACTTCCTCCGAATCTCCACGGCAGCAGATCCCCCGTCAGCAGACACATCCCTGCATATCCGCATTCAATTCCATCGCTCTGCCTGTTACAGATACCCCGGAAGAGAGCATTGAAAAGAACAGCTTACGGCTGCTGTCACGCTTTCACAGCAGAACAGGGAAAGAGCCTCCGGGGAATATAAACTACTGGTCAGGCGGCATAATGTTCCTCCTTATAGCTGCCTGTATTTTATACTCATCTGTATCTTTGTTTCATAAGGGGAATACTTTTTCCCGACGATTTATCATAAAATTCATTCATGACAAGGATGGTCACAAAGCATACTCCTCCGTTGATCCATAAAAACAAATCAGGTAATACGGAGGAACATAAAATGACAAAGATACTGGTTATAATGATATTTTTTATTTTAATGTGCGGAATGATCGCAATTGATATTCTGGTCACAAGGTCAACAAGAAACAAGACTGAGTCTGATAAAGACAATAAGGATACTGAGGAGAGAACCAATGAGAAAGACAAAAATAATTTGCACCATAGGCCCCGCAAGTGAAAGTGAAGAAACACTCAAGGAGCTGTGTCTTGCGGGAATGAACGTGGCAAGGCTGAATTTCTCCCACGGAACTCATAAGGAGCACCAGGAAAAGATCGACGCCATCAAAAAAGTAAGAGATGAGCTTGATCTGCCCATAGCCATAATGCTGGATACAAAGGGACCTGAATACAGGATACAGACCTTTGAAAACCACAAGATCCATCTCAATGACGGTGATACGTTTGCATTTACAGCAGATGACTGTATCGGTACACAGGAACGTGTTTCGGTAAGCTATAAGGATCTTGCCAAAGAGGTGAATGTGGATGATATCATTCTTGTGAACAACGGTCTGCTTTCATTCAGGGTAAAAAGCATCAGCGGAAACACCGTACTTTGCGATGTGGTCTCAGGCGGTGAGATGTCTGACCGCAAAAGCATGAATTTTCCCGGTCATGTCCTTAAAGGAGATTATCTCAGTGTCCAGGACAAGGAGGATATCCTTTTCGGCATAAAAAACGGCATTGACTTTGTGGCAGCATCATTTGTGTCAAATAAAAGTGATGTGGCTGCTCTCCGCTCCTTCCTTAATGAAAACGGCGGCGAGGATATAGATATCATTGCCAAAATAGAAAACCGTTCGGGAGTGGATAATATCCATGAGATCTGTGAGATCGCAGACGGCATAATGGTGGCAAGAGGTGATCTGGGAGTTGAGATACCTTTTGTGGAGGTGCCTTCTGTACAGAAATACCTCATAAAAAAATGCAGGCTGCTGGGCAAGCGTGTCATTACCGCAACGGAGATGCTGGAATCCATGATAGAAAAGCCACGTCCCACAAGAGCTGAGATATCCGATGTTGCCAATGCGGTATACGACGGCTCATCCGCAGTCATGCTGTCGGGAGAAACTGCATCGGGTAAATATCCCGTTGATTCGGTAAGGAGCATGGCAAAAATAGCGGAAAGCACCGAAAATGCCATTGATTACAAAAAGCGGTTCCTGAAAACGGAATACCACATCAAGAACAACATAGATGCTGTATCCCATGCAACCTGTGCAATGGCAATAGATACCCGTGCAAAGGGTATTGTCATAAGCTCACTGTCAGGAGTCACTGTACGTATGGTCAGCCGATTCAGACCCCCTGTTGATATTATCGGTATGACCACATCAAAAAAGGCATGGAGAAAGCTTAACCTCAGCTGGGGTGTTACGCCCATGCTGAGCGAGGAATTCAATTCAATGGATGTCATGTTCTATCATGCCATGCAGATAGCAAAGCAGGTATTTGATCTGTCGGGGGGCGACAATGTTATCCTTACAGGCGGACAGACCAACGGCAGATCGGGAAACACCAACACTATCCATCTGGAAACAATCCGCTGAGCTCTGCGGCATCGGCACATACCCATGTAATGCCGAAAGACAATATGAGTACTGAATCCCGGTGCCGCCCCGGACTGCCATGCAGCCATGGGGCGTGTACCGGGTCATCAGTGCCCACAGTGTCGTTTTTACCATGGAAGGGAGATTTTATATGAATAGAAAAAGAATAATAAAAAAAATAAAAAAACTGGAGCCACGCTGGTTCCTGGCTCTTACGGCAGCAGGTATCATCAGTGCGCTGGGAGTCACAATGTTTCTGTTTCCCGTAAAGCTGTATGACAGCGGTATTTCGGGACTTTCAATGCTTCTGGATCAGATAACCCCTTCATATATGACGCTTTCCCTGTTTCTTCTTGTCCTGAATATACCCATATTTATTTACGGCTATAAAAAGCAGGGATTCAGCTTCACGGTCTATTCCATATACTCCATACTTATATACTCCCTTGTGTCATTTCTGATAATGAACGTGCTTCCCATTAATGTTTCCTTTATTTCTCCCCTTGCAGGCACAGATCTTCTGCTCTGCGCCATATTCGGCGGTGTTATAGCAGGTCTGGGAAGCGGTCTTTCCATACGCTTCGGCGGTGCTATTGACGGGATAGAGGTCATTGCGGTAATATTTGCAAAGAGACTGGGGCTTTCCATCGGCACCTTCGTTATGCTGTTCAATATCCTGCTGTACACTGTCTGCGGTCTTGTTATACATAGCTGGATACTCCCCCTGTATTCCATTGTGACTTATTATATCGGATCACGAATGGTGGATTTTGTGGTGGAGGGTATCGACCGCTCAAAATGTGCAATGATAGTTACTACTCAGGCGGATCTTATATCCGATAAGCTTTCAAAGAATTTTCAGTCCAGCGGCACTATCGTCAGTGCCATAGGCGGCTACTCAAAGGAGAAAAAGGAGATCATATACTTCGTCATCAACCATTTCCAGATCAATAAGCTGAAAAAAATAGTCCATAGCATAGACCCCTCTGCCTTTATCTCCCTACAGGACGTTTCCGATATAATACATCAGAAGGATAACTGAACCTTTGAGGTTTTTCCCATAATACTTTTTTAGCTTGATGCCCGACCTGTGTAATAGGTCGGGTCTTGTTTTATTAATAAGCTTTTCCTAAGAAACTTTAAATAATTCGTAATGCGTAATGCGTAATGCGTAATTATGGTGTCGGCACAGCCGACGATATAATTTGTAATTTTTAATTTGTAATTCTTATTTGGATTTTCTTATTTTGCTTGCTTACGGATGATTTTGTTTAATATGTTTTTATTTGTTTCAGCATTTCTTTGCGATTCGGCAAAGAAACGCTGGCAAAGAAAACGAAAAATTTTTCTTTCAGAAAGAAAAATTTACTAAAGAAACTGCATCCACCAACCTT